>DATMFX010000129.1:0-3663 GCA_035555995.1 Hyphomicrobiales bacterium
CATGGCGTGTGGGATCTGCTGTTCGAAAAGGTACAGTAGGCGCCGGGCAGAGCGGCAGGCAGCGGGTTAGCGCGACCGATGGGGGTGCCGCCGTTACACGCGTGGCTCGGTCCAGAACCGGTGGCCGTTCTCCCCCAGCCAGTGCTTCAGTTCCCGGTACTCGGGGCACAGGATTTCCACTGTGGCCCAGAAGCGCGGGGAGTGGTCGAGGTGGCGCAGGTGGCTGGTTTCGTGGGCGATCAGGTAGTTGACCACTTCGCGCGGCGCCATCATGGCCAGCCAGTTGTACTGAATCGTGCCGTCCTGGCAGCAGTGCCCCCATTTGCTTTTGGTGCGGCGGAACACCACGTCCTTCAGCTTGCGCTCCACGCCGAGCAGGCGCGCGTACTTGATGGTCTGCGTGGCCATGTACTCGCGCGCCTGATCCTGCAGCCAGTGGTTGAAAACCTGCTCCAGGCGATCGCGATTGCTTTCGCGCACGAACAGGTACAGGTATTCGTCGCGCAGCACCACGCGCTGCTGCTTGCTGATGATCACCTGGATCAGCCGCGGCTTGCCGAAGAAGAGCACCAGGCGGTTGTCGGCGATCACCAGGCGCTCGCGCAGCTTGTGGCGCTGGGTTTCGAGCTGCTCCTGGATCCATTCGCTCTTGTCCTTGAGGAAGGCCAGAATCCACGTACTGGAGGCTTTCAGCGGACAACGCACCTCCACTTTCCCACTTTTCACGTAGACGACAAGCGTTTTGCGTCGCGCGCGCACGATTTCGAAAGGAAACGGCAAAGTGGGATGTTTAAGTGCGGCCAGCGGCATTTTGGAGGGGTTCCAGCAGGTATTTCAGGCCGTTGCGGTCGATTTCCAGCATCAGGGCAAGCAATTGCCCCAGTTCTCCCGCGGGATACCCCTTGGCTTCGAACCACAGCAGGTAGCCCTCGGGCAGATCCATGAGACGCCGGCCCTGATAGCGGCCGTACGGCATGCGCTCGTTGGCAAGCCGCAGCAGTATGGTGGGATCTAACTGGTCCATTTGTCCCACTTTTCTGGAAAATTGCTTGTTTCTGGTGGTGGCTCGGGCATTTTGGATCGAATCAGAATAAAAGTGGGAAAAGATGGCTGTTCAGGGCGTTGGGCTATTGTAGATCGTCGTGATCCAAGTGGGTTCCTTGACGAAACGTTCGCTCCAGCTGGCGTATTTTGCCGGCAGGCCGGTGTCGATGATGCTTTGCAGATCCTTGCCCGCGGCCTGCTCGCCGCGTACGAAGTCGATGCTTTCCCTCACGTCCGCCACCCAGCTTTGAAAGTCCGCCTTGTTCGACACGGGGCCGTGGCCGGGGATGATCGTCACATCATCCGGCAGCAGCGCCAGCACCTCATCGGCATTGCGCAAGAGGCCTTCGAGGGTGCCGCCGTTCTCGGTATCGACAAAGGGAAAAGCGCGGTTGATGTAGGTGTCGCCAAGGTGCACCACGTTGGAACCGGTGAACCACACCGCGGTGTCGCCATCGGTGTGGCTGGCGGCAAGGTGCAACAGGCGGATGTCCTCGCCGTTGTAGTGCAAGGTCATGCTTTGCTGGTAGGTGAGCGTGGGCAGGGCGGCGGGCACGCGGTCGGCGGCCGGGTCGGCGAGGCGCTTGAACACGTTGTCGTGGGCGATCAGGACTGCCGTGCCGGTGAAGCGTTCATTGCCGCCGCTGTGGTCGGCATGCCAGTGGGTGTTGATGACGAAGGCGGGGCGGGTGCCGCCGAGTTCGTGGATCTTCGCTTCGATCTCGTCCGCCAATGGCGCGAACTGCGTGTCCACCATCAGCACGCCGTCCGCGCCGATGTTCAGCGCAATGTTGCCGCCCGGCCCCTGCAGCACGTGAACCTGTCCGGAGACGGGCGCGGCGCTGAGCTGGGCGGCGCCGGGATCCGGCGCGGCGGCCAATGAAGAAATGGCAAAAAAGCCCGTGAAAAACAGGCTCGATCGCAACGGGCGGCGCCCATCGTGCGGCATGCGGATACCCTCGAAAACGGCGGGTGGAGCGGGGAAGGTGCGCCGATGGTAAGGGCAGGAAGGTGCCGGAGTAAACCTGTTACTCCGGCACCGTGCGTGAACGTCAGGCGGCCTGCTGGCGGCGTGCGTAAAGCGCCTGGCTGACGGCGTTGAGCAGCGCGTTCACCGACGAGGTGACGATGTCGCCGTGGATGGCGATGCCGGTGTAGCGCTGGCCTTCGTATTTCAGCTGCAGGTAGGTGACAGCCTCGGCATTGACGTGCTGGCTGAGAGCATGTTCACCGTACTCGAGTATCTGCAGATCCATGCCGAAGGTGTTCTGCAGCGCATTGAGGAACGATTCGAGCATGCCGGTGCCGGTGCCGTGGATGTCGAAGTGCTTGCCGTCCAGTTCGATCCTGCCCCGGATGTGCCCCTGTGCGCCCTTCTCGATGCTGAAGGATTCGAGACGCAGCGGCGAGTGCAGCGTGAGGTAGTGCTGTTCGAACAGTTCCCAGATGCGCTCGGGCGACACTTCCTGGCCGCTTTCCTCGGCCGTTTTCTGCACCACGCGGCTGAATTCGATCTGCAGCCAGCGCGGCAGCTGGAAGCCGTGCTTGCTGTCCATCACGTAGGCTACGCCGCCCTTGCCGCTTTGCGAGTTCACGCGGATCACGTCCTGGTAGGTGCGGCCCACGTCGCGCGGATCGATCGGCAGGTAGGCGATTTCCCAGGTGTCGCCTTCCTTGTACAGATCCAGGCACTTCTTGATGGCGTCCTGGTGGCTGCCGGAAAACGCGGTGAACACCAGCGTGCCCGCATAGGGGTGGCGCGGATGCACGTCGATCTGGGTGCAATGTTTTTCCACCGCGATCACGCGGTCCATGTCGCTGAAATCCAGCTCGGGATCGACGCCCTGGCTGTACAGGTTCATGGCCATGGTTACCACGTCGAGGTTGCCGGTGCGTTCGCCGTTGCCGAGCAGCGTGCCTTCCACGCGGTCGGCGCCGGCCATCAGGCCAAGCTCGGACGCGGCCACGCCGCAGCCGCGATCGTTGTGGGTGTGCAGGCTGATCACCAGGCTGTCGCGATTCTTCACGTGGCGGCAGAACCATTCGATCTGGTCGGCATAAATGTTCGGCGTGGCCATTTCCACGGTGGACGGCAGATTGATGATCACCTTGCGCGTCAGTGTGGGCTGCCACACGGCATTGACGGCATCGCAGACCTCCACGGCATAGTCGAGCTCGGTGCCGGTGAAGCTTTCGGGCGAATACTGGAAATACCAGTCCGTTTCCGGCGCCGCCTGCGCGCAGCGCAGTACTTCCCTGGCGCCGTTCACGGCAATGGCCTTGATGCCTTCGCGGTCGAGCTTGAACACTTTTTCCCGCTGCACCGTGGAAGTGGAGTTGTACAGATGCACGATGGCGCGCTTGGCGCCCTTGAGCGCCTGATAGGTGCGCTGGATCAATTCGGGGCGCGCCTGGGTGAGCACCTGGATAGTCACGTCGTCCGGTATGGCGTTTTCCTCGATCAGATAGCGCACGAAGTCGAAGTCGGGCTGGGAGGCCGCGGGGAAGCCGACTTCGATTTCCTTGAAGCCGACATCCACCAGCAGGCCGAACATGAGCTTTTTCTGGGCGACTGACATGGGCTCGATCAGAGCTTGATTGCCATCCCGAAGGTCCACG
>DATMFX010000130.1:0-4956 GCA_035555995.1 Hyphomicrobiales bacterium
AAGGGGCTGGCGCCGGTGGACGTGATCTACCGGCGCATCGACGACCTGTTCCTGGATCCCGAAGTGTTCAATCCTGACTCGACGCTTGGCGTGGCGGGGCTGATGCGCGCCTGGCTCAAGGGCAACGTGGGGCTGGCGAACGCGCCGGGCGCGGGCGTGGCGGACGACAAGGTGATCTACACCTACGTGCCGAAGATCATCAAGTATTACCTCGACGAGGATCCGATACTGCCGAACGTGCCGAGCTATCTCTGCATCGATCCCAAGCAGTGCGCCTACGTGCTGGACAACCTGGACAAGCTGGTGGTGAAGCCGGCCAACGAATCCGGCGGCTACGGCATACTGATGGGGCCGCGTGCCAGCAAGCGCGAGCGCGAGGAATTCGCCGCGCGCATCAAGGCCAACCCGCGTAACTACATGGCGCAGCCGCTGGTGGCGCTGTCCACCGCGCCGATCCTGCAGAACGGCAACGTGGATCCGCGCCACGTCGATCTGCGGCCCTTCGCGCTGCAGGGCAAGGATTGCTACGTGACGGCGGGCGGGCTGACGCGCGTGGCGCTGGTGAAGGGCTCCTACGTGGTCAATTCCTCGCAGGGCGGCGGCAGCAAGGACACGTGGATCGTCGATATGGGGGAGCGCTGAGATGCTGTCGAGCGTGGCGGAACGGGTGTACTGGCTTGGGCGCTACCTGGAGCGGCTGGAGAACACCGCGCGGCTGGTGAACGTCTATTCCAGCATGCTGCTGGACCTGCCCACCGGCACCAGCATCGGCTGGGGCATCCTGGTGGACATCACCGGCTGCAACGACGCCTACGAGAAAGTGCACGAAACCCTGGAGGAAAAGCAGGTGGTGCGCTTCCTGCTTGCCGACACGCGCAACGGCTCCTCGGTGCTGAGCAGTGTCAACCTGATGCGCGAGAACGCCCGCACCGCGCGCGAGGTCATTCCCGCCGACGCCTGGGAACTGATCAACAATCTCTACTTGCACATGAAGGACAACATCGGCCGCAGCGGCAGCCGGCGCGGACGCCAGCAGCTGCTGGAAACGGTGATCGGCGAATGCCAGCGCATCATCGGCTTGCTGACCGGCACCATGAATCACGACAGCGCCTACGCCTTCATCCAGCTGGGACGCAAGATCGAGCGCGCCGACATGACTTCGCGCATGGTGGATGTGGGCTCGATCAGCCTGTTGCCCGCCTTCAATCGCCACACCAGCCAGCGGCTGTTCCTGGAGCCCTACGAAAACATCGCGTGGATGAACGTGCTGCGTTGCGTGGGCGGCTACCAGGCCTATCGGCAGAAGATGCGCAGCCACGTGCAGGGCGAGGACGTGGTGCGCTTCCTGCTGCAGGACGACGAGTTTCCGCGCGCCATCGGTTATTGCCTGAACGATCTCGAGAAGCAGCTGCAGGCGCTGCCGGGGGGCGACAACGTGTTGCGGGCGGTAGGCCGGGTGAAGAAGATCACCACCCGGGTGAGCGTGAGCGAACTGCTGGATCGCGGCCTGCTCGACTTCATCGATGAACTGCAGATTTCGATCGCGGACATCCACGACGAGATCAACCGGTGCTGGTTCCACCCCGAGGAACTGCACAAACTCAAGGTGGGTTAGACAAACCCTCGCAAGATTACCGCGCGTGCGTCTGGCTTCTAGGTATTTTCCGGCGGCTTGTGGCCGGCGCAGGCGGCGTCCTGCGACCAGTTCAGCCGGGGCAGGCGCTCGAACGATTCCTTCAACTGGGCGTCCCAGTTCTTCATCAGTTCCCGCAGATAATCGCAATCCTGCTCGAAGCGGAAATAGTTGCAGGTGCTGAAACTGTCGGCGGTGTACAGCAGTACTTCGATCGGCGGCCCCACGGTGAGGTTGCTGCGCATGGTGGCGTCCATGGACACCATGGCGCACAGGGCGGCGGTTTCCAGAGAGGTGTCCTGGTCGATGATGCGGTCGAGCATCGGTTTGCCGTACTTGCTTTCGCCGATCTGCAAAAACGGCGTGTCGCGGCTGGAACTGATGTGGTTGCCTTCCGGATAGATCATGACGATGCGGTGGCCGTCGCCGGCGATCTGCCCGCCCAGGATGAAGCTGGCCTTGAAGTTGTTGCCGGTGGTCTTGGCCTGCTGCGCGATGCTGATCGCGCCGATGTACTCCGCCGCCTCGTCGATCGTGCCCACCGTGTTGAGGCTGAGCGGCGCGTGCTGCTGGATGTCGCGGGTGAGCTGGGCGATGCTGGCCTGGGTGGTGGCGAGATTGCCGGCGGTGAGCACCACGAACTGGCGTTCGGGACCCAGGTCGAAACGGAACATCTTGCTGTAGGTACTTACCTGGTCGACACCGGCGTTGGTGCGCGAGTCGGAACAAAAGACGATGCCGGCCTTGACCGAGATGGCGACACAATAGGTCATGCTGAAGCCTGTAGCTGAATCGGTGAATCGACTGATGCCATTGCCATGGATTATCGAGGGGTTGGCGTCGGCACAGCGAAAAAAGTGCAGCGGAAAGAATATAGCGAAAAACGCCGGGATACGAGGACTGTGGGCCGTTCAGCCGGATTGTGCGGCGCTTGTCGCATCGAACCGCCTGCGCGCCTGCACCAGACGCGTCATCTGCGGCTCCAGGCCGCGTTTGCCAAGCATCGCTTCCTCGTCGCTCAGCCCCTGCAGTTCATGCGGAAACACCAGCCAGTCGGCGGTGGTGTGCACGTAGTAGTCGGGCGCGTGCGGCGTGCGGTTGTTGGTGGGCTTGAAGTAGGGCGTGGCCACGCGCACTTCGATTGCGTTGTCGCCACGCAGCGCCTGCAGTTCCTGTTTGATGCGGGCGATGCTCAGGCCGGTGTCGTACACGTCGTCCACCAGCAGCAGTTTGGTGTTGGCGCCGAGTTTGCGCTGCAGCGTATCCAATCCTTCCACCGCCACGTCCACGCGGGTGTCGATGCCGGTGTAGGAACTGGCGCGAATGGCGATGTGGTCGCAGTCGATGCCGATGAAGGCGAGCGCTTCGTGTACCGCGATGCCCACCGGCGTGCCGCCGCGCCAGATGCCGACGATCAATGTGGGATGCCAGTTGCCTTCGATGATGCGCAGCGCCAGTTGCAGGGAATCCTGCAACAGCTGGTCGGCACTGATGAAGTGCTTGTTCATGGCGCGGGCGAGTGGCGGCTCATTGCACCTCGGTGTCGTCTTCCTCGCCGGAATCGCCGAACACACCCAGCGTCAGGATGTTGAGCAGGGAGCGCTTGCGCTCGGGCTGGGGCAGTTCGAAGTTGTAGGGCGTATCCGCACGGGTGGGGCGCCGGGTGGGCGCCAGCGGCGTGTCCTTCTTGTTGGAACCCACCAGACCGAAGCTCATGGAGTACAGGAACGAGGGGTCGGTTATCTGCGTGGACACCATGAAGTTACCGTTGCGGTCCAGCTGTGAGCTGCCGGGGTAGTTGTCCTTGAGGATGGCGAGCGTATCGTCGGCCAGGTCGTTCAGGCCCATGCGCAGGTACATTTCGGTCATGATTTCCAGCGCGCGCGGCACCGACGGCGTGCTTTGGTAGTTTTCCACCACGTAACGCGCGCGGTTGAGCGCCGACAGGTAGGCCTGGCGTTCGATGTAGAACTCCGCCACATGGATTTCGGAAGCTGCCAGCAGGTTGCGCAGATATACCATGCGCGCCCGCGCGTCCGCCGCGTAGGGCGACTGGGGGAAGCGGTCCAGCAGCTGGGAAAAATCGGAGAAGGATTCGCGCGCCTTGCCCGGATCGCGCTTGCTGGGATCGGTGGGCATGTAGCGGCCGAGAATGCGCCCGTCCTCGCTGTAGAACGACATGCCTTTCATGTAATAGGCGTAGTCGAGGTTGGGATCGTCCGGGTAGAGACGGATGAAGCGGTCCGCCGCCGCCCGCGCGGCTTCCGGCTCGCTGTTGCGGTAATAGGCGTATATCAGTTCCACCTGCGACTGCGAGGAGAAACGGCCGAAGGGGTAGGCCGCCTCGATCTGGCGGAAAATGGTGATGGCGCGCGGCCAGTTGCTGATGTCGAGCGCGCGGACCCCGGCGCGGTACAGCGCTTCCTCCGAGGAGCCGGCAAATTCATCGGTGTCGTTCGACGAGCAGCCGGCCAGAAGCGCCAGCAACAAGCAAAATGGCAGAAGTTTTCGAATCACGGTTTCACGTACCTGGTAACGGGCAACGGTATAATGCCGACAAGTGTACTAGAAGCGTCCACGGGTGCCTACGCGCGCGTGGCAAAGGGGACGCGCAACATGGCCGGCCAGTGTGGGGAAAATGACAGAAGCTATTGAAATAAAAGAAGAAGTGGGTGATGAGCTGGCTGGGATGCGTCTTGATCAGGCCGCTGTCCACCTGTTTCCGGACTATTCCCGCGCCCGTCTCCAGCAATGGATACGCGACGGCCAGCTGCGTTGCGACGGCCAGATGGCCAAGGGCAAGGACAAGGTGCTCGGCGGCGAATGGCTGAGCCTGACCCCTATCGCCGAGGTGCAGGTATCGCATGCGCCCGAGGCGATTGCCCTGAACATCGTGTTCGAGGACCGCAGCGTGATCGTGGTCGACAAACCTGCCGGCCTGGTGGTGCATCCAGCGGCCGGCAACTACAGCGGCACGCTGCTCAACGGCCTGCTGGCGCATTGCCCGGCGCTGGAAACGCTGCCGCGCGCCGGCATCGTGCACCGCCTGGACAAGGACACCAGCGGTTTGATGGTGGTGGCCAAGACGCTGCAGGCGCATCAGGACCTGGTCGGACAACTGCAGGACCGCAGCGTGTCGCGCCGCTACGAAGCCATCGTGCAGGGCACCCCCACCGCGGGCGGCACGGTGGATGCGCCGCTCGGACGCCATCCTACGTTGCGCCAGAAGCGCGCCGTGAGCGATGGCAGCGATGCCCGCGAAGCCATCACGCACTATCGGGTACTGAGCCGTTTCCACGGTTTCAGCCATCTGCGCCTGCAAC
>DATMFX010000131.1:0-3379 GCA_035555995.1 Hyphomicrobiales bacterium
AGACGAGTCCGGTTGGCGATCGGCACGCCCACCCGAATGTCCGCCTGGTTGCTGTAGCGATGCAGCAACAGTTGGAACGAAGCCAGCAGCAGCATGAACGGCGTCAGTCCCCGCCGCGCCGCCACCTCGTTGACCCGCGCGCTCATCGCCACAGGCAGAAATCGCTGCACCGTCGCGCCGCGCTGGCTCGGTTGCGGCGGGCGGGGATGGTCGAAGGGCAATTCCAATACCGGCTGTTCGTCGCCAAGCTGCGCGCGCCAGTAGGCCAGCTGCCGGCTACCTTCGTCCCCTTCCAGCATCTGGCGCTGCCACAGGGCATAGTCCGCGTACTGGATTGGCAGTGCCGGCAAGTCCGGCGGGGTACCGCCGCTGAAGGCCTGGTACGCCGACACTACTTCGTCCACCAACACCTGCATCGACCAGCCATCGCAGATGATGTGGTGTTGCACCAGGGACAGAACGTGGTCGTCTTTGTCCACACGCAACAACGCAAGGCGCAGCAGCGGGCCGGTGGTCAAATCGAAGGGGGGTTGTTCATGCGCGCGCAGGAAACGTTGCACGCCCTCTTCTTCCGTCTCGTCCGGTTGCAACACCAACGACTCTTCCATCAACGGCACCGTCAACCGCGGGACGATCACCTGGCAGAGTTCTCCTTCCTGTTCGTTGAAATGCGTACGCAGCACTTCATGGCGAGCAACCAACGCATCGAAGCTGCGCTGCAGGGCTGAAATATCCAGCATTCCCCTCAAACGCAATGCCGAACTGAGATGGTAGGCTGCGCTCTGTGGCGCCAGTTGCCACAGCACCCATTGCCGCTGTTGGGCATGGGACAGCGGCAAGCGCTGGTCGCGGGGTACCGGCAGGATCGGGGCAACGTCCACCTGCGTGGTGCCGGCGACGCGTACCGCCAGGCACTGGAGATCGGCGGCTTCGAACAGATTCCGCAGCGGCAGGTCGATACCGAGGCTCTGGCGGATGCGGGAGACCACTTGCGTGGCCAGCAGAGAGTGACCGCCGAGCGCGAAGAAGTTGTCCTGACGCCCGACCTGTTCGAGCCCCAGGACACTCTGCCAGATCGCGGCAAGCTGTTGTTCCAATAGCGTCGCCGGTGCTTCGTAGCGTCGTTGCATCAACCGGCCGTCCACCGCCGGCAAGGCTTTGCGGTCCAGTTTGCCGTTCGGCGTCAACGGTAACCGGTTCAGAAGCAGGTACTGCGTCGGCACCATGTATTCCGGCAAGGCTGCCTGCAGTTGCATCTTCAACCCGGCGCAGAAGGCGCCTTGCACCTCACTCGCAGCTTCTGCCAGGGTGCCGTCATGCGGCACCAGGTAGGCCACCAGCTGGTGGCCTCCCACTCCGGGCTGCGCCAGCACCACCGCGTCATTGAGGCCGGGCTGCGCCTGCAGCTGCGCTTCGATTTCGCCCAGTTCGATGCGGAAGCCGCGGATTTTCACCTGATGGTCGATGCGGCCCACGTACTCGATAGTGCCGTCGTCGTGGTAGCGCACCAGATCGCCGGTGCGATACAGACGTCCGCCGCCCACCGCATCGAACGGGTCCGGCACGAAGCGCTCCGCCGTCAAGGCCGCGCGGCCGTGGTAGCCGCGCGCCAGCAAACTACCGCCAAGATACAGTTCAGCGTGCACCCCAAGCGGAACCAGTCCCAACCCGCCATCCAATAAATACGCGGTGCGGCCGGCCAGCGGGCGGCCGATGGGAATGGAGGCGATGTCTGCCTCGTAATGGAGGCAGTCATATACGGTCGCCGTCACGACGGCTTCGGTCGGGCCGTAGGTATTGAAAAGGTCTATGCTCCTGTTGGCCAGGGACTGCCACGTCTTGAGCCCCTGCGCTGGCATGGCTTCGCCGCCCACCAGCACCAGGCGCAGGCTCTCGGGCATAGGGGAGGTCTGCATGGGCAGATTCTGCATCCACTGATGCCAGTAGGCGGTGGACAGGTCGGCCACGCTCACGCGGTGGCGCCTCAGCATCCGGAGGAAGGTCTCGCTGTCCCAGATCTCGACGCCTCGGAGCACCACGCCGGCACCGCTCATCAAAGGCGGGTAGAGTTGTTCGACAAAGGAATCGAAGCTGACGGTGGCGAACTGCAATACGCGGTCAGCGGCGCTCAGTTGCAACAGATCCGTATAAATCGTCACGTGATGAACCAGGCCTGCATGCGACACGGTGACGCCCTTGGGCTTGCCGGTGGAGCCCGAGGTGTAGATCACGTACGCCAGGTTGTCAGGGTCGACTTTCTGCGCCAGGTTGGTCTCTGCTTCATGCTCCCAGCCGTGCTCGCCTGTGGCGTCGTCACCATCCAGGCACAGCACCTGTACACCCGCCGGCACCGGCAGGGTGTCGCGCAGGCGCTGTTGGCTCAGCAGCAAGGCAATGCCGCTGTCTTCCACCATGTATCGCAATCGGTCCGCTGGATAAGCCGGGTCCAGCGGCACGTACGCACCGCCCGCTTTCAGGATCGCCAACAACCCCACCACCATCTCCAGCGAGCGTTCCACCGCAATCCCCACCATCACGTCGGGGCCCACGCCCAGGCGTTGCAACCGATGGGCCAACCGGTTGGCGCGGGCGTTGAGCACTGCATAGCTCAGTTGCGCATCTGCCGCCGCTTCATCACTTTCCTCGCCCGCCAGGATCACCGCCACGGTATCCGGCCTTTTCGCCGCCTGCGCCTCGAACAACCGGTGCAGGCACGTCGTCTGCGCAGACACCATTGCCGTGTCATTCCACTGGCACAGCACACGCTCCTCTTCCGATGGCGTCAGTAAGGTAAGATTACCCACTGCCTGTGAGGCGTCCTTTGCCAGTCCGCGCAGCAAACCCAGCAATTGCTCACTCAACCCCGCGATCACCTCATCGGAGAACTGCCGATGGTCATAGCTGAGATGCAGGTGCAGCTGCTGAGACAAGCCCACCGACAACGTCAACCCATAGTTGGTCTGCTCGTGGTTGAGAAGTTGGCCGAACCTCAAGCCCGTGGGACTGCCTTCGCGCAGCGCCTCGGCAATCGGATAGTTTTCGAACACGATCAGCGTGTCGAACAGCGCGCTTCCCGCGTGCCCCGCCCACCGCTGGATCTCGTACAGGGGCGTATGCTCATGCTCGCGCAAGGCCAGGTTCACCGCCTGCACCCGGCGTACCCAGTCCCCCACCGATTCCGTGGCCTCCACCCGAGCCACCACCGGCAGCGTATTGATGAACAATCCGATCTGTTGTTCGATGCCGGGTATCTCCGCCGGACGCCCCGCCACCGTGGCGCCGAAGGTCACGGTGTCCTGCCCGGTGTAGCGTTGCAGCAACAACAGCCAGGCAGCCTGCAGCACGGAGTTCAACGTCACCTGTTGCTCACGGGCGAAGG
>DATMFX010000132.1:0-3571 GCA_035555995.1 Hyphomicrobiales bacterium
CGGCCCGGCGCCACTGGTGCTGGACGGGCGCCGGCTGGAACTGCTCGACGTGCTGCTGGACGGCCAGGCGCTGGCGGCGGACCGCTACCAGGTCGACGCCGAACAGTTGACGCTGTTTGAAGTGCCGGCGCAGTTCACGCTGGAAACGCTGGTGCGCATCCATCCCGAGGACAACGCTTCGTTGGAGGGCCTGTACAAGTCGCGCGTGATGTTCTGCACGCAGTGCGAAGCCGAAGGCTTTCGCAAGATTACCTATTACTTGGATCGCCCCGACGTGCTGTCCAGCTTCACCACGCGCGTGGAGGCCGATGCCGGGCGCTATCCGGTATTGCTGTCCAACGGCAACTGCATCGACAGCGGCAAGCTGGAACAGGGCCGGCATTTCGCCGTGTGGCAGGATCCGTTCCGCAAGCCGAGCTATCTGTTCGCGCTGGTGGCGGGCAAGCTGGAAGCGCTCACGGATACCTTCACCACCCAAAGCGGCCGCGCGATCGATCTGCGGCTGTACGTGGAAGCCAAGGATCTCGACAAGTGCGACTTCGCCATGGGTGCGCTCAAGCGTGCCATGCGCTGGGACGAACAAACCTACGGCCGTGAATACGATCTGGACATCTTCATGATCGTGGCGGTGGACGACTTCAACATGGGCGCCATGGAGAACAAAGGGCTCAACATCTTCAACTCGTCCTGCGTGCTGGCCAACCCCGCCGTGACCACCGACATGCTGTTCCAGCGCATCGAATCCATCGTGGGGCATGAGTATTTCCACAATTGGTCGGGCAATCGCGTGACCTGCCGCGACTGGTTCCAGCTGAGCCTCAAGGAAGGCTTCACCGTATTCCGCGATTCCGAGTTTTCCGCCGACATGGGTTCGCGCGCGGTCAACCGCATCGAAGACGTGGGCTTTCTGCGCACGGTGCAGTTCGCCGAGGACGGCGGCCCCATGGCGCATTCGGTACGGCCCGAGTCGTACATGGAAATCTCCAACTTCTACACCGTGACGATCTACGAAAAAGGCGCCGAAGTGGTGCGGATGTTGGCCAACCTGCTGGGGCCGGAACATTTTCGCGCCGCCACCGACCTCTACTTCTCGCGCTTCGACGGCCAGGCCGTGACCACCGAGGATTTCGTGCGCTGCATGGAAGAGACCAGTGGACTCGATCTGACGCAGTTCCGGCGCTGGTACACCCAGGCCGGCACGCCGCAGTTGGACGTGAGCGGCGTATACGAACCCGAAACACGCGAATACCATCTGCGCGTGCGCCAGCAGACGCCGCCCACGCCGCGCCAGGCGGTCAAGGAACCGTTCTTCATTCCGCTGACCGTGGGCCTGCTCGACAGCCGCGGCCGGGAACTGCAGCTGCAGCTTGGCGGTGACGACGCCGTGAGCACTAGCAAGGTGCTGCAGGTGAGCGAAGCGGAACAGACGTTCCGTTTCACCAACATCACGGAAGCTCCGGTGCCGTCGCTGCTGCGCGGTTTTTCGGCCCCGGTGAAGCTGCGCTACGACTACAGCCGCGAGGAACTGATGTTCCTGATGCGCCACGACAGCGACGGTTTCGTGCGCTGGGAAGCCAGCCAGCAACTGGCGCTGCGCGTCATCGATGATGGTCTGGCCGCCTGGCGCGAAGGGCGCTCGTTCACCATCGACGAACGCCTGGTGCAGGCCTATCGCGGTGTGCTCGAGGCCAGCCTGAACGAAGCCGGCATCGACAAGGCGATGATCGCCAACCTGATCCTGCTGCCTTCCGAAGCCTACATCGCCGAACAGATGCCGGTGGTGGAAGTGGACGGCATCCACGCAGTGCGCGAAACGGTGCGACGCCAACTGGCGCAAGGCTTGGCGCCGGAGTTCGCCGCGGTGCAGCGCGCCAACGTGGCCTCGGCCCCTTACGCCTACGAAGCCGGGCAAGTGGCGGCGCGCGCGCTGAAAAACACCGTGCTGAATTATCTGATGCTGTTGGAACAGGACGAATGGTTCACTGTGGCGCGGCGGCAGTTCGAACAGGCCGACAATATGACGGACGCCAGCGCGGCGCTGCGTGCGCTGGTCAACAATCCCTGCGCCGGCAACGCGGCATTGCGCGACGCGCTGTTGGAGCGCTTTTACCAACAATGGAAGCACGAAGCGCTGGTGGTGGAGCAGTGGCTGTCGCTGCAAAGCGCCGCGCCTGTGGCTGACAACCTGTCACGGGTCAAGGCGCTCATGGCGCACGAAGCGTTCGACCTGCGCAATCCCAACAAAGTGCGCAGCGTCATCGGTGCCTTCTGCAACAGCAACATGGTGGGCTTCCATGCCGCTGACGGCTCGGGCTACGCCTTCCTGGGCGAAAACGTGCTCAAACTGAATCAGTTCAATCCGCAGATCGCCGCACGCCAGCTGACACCGCTGACGCGCTGGCGCCGCTACGATCCGGCGCGGCAGGCCTTGATGAAAGCGGAGCTGCAGACGCTCATGGCGCAGCCGGGGCTGTCGCCGGACGTGTTCGAGGTGGTGACCAAGAGCTTGCAGGACTAGCGCGCAGCGCATACTCTCGACCGCTTCAGGCATCACCAACGGCAGGCCTTCCTGGCCTGCCGCCACGACCCATAACGATTAGAACAAGGGGCCTCAGCATGCACAGCGATCCACGGGAAACTCTCAACCAGGCCAACATGGGGCGGCTGCAGTACATCGTGGTGGGGCTGACCGTGGCGCTCAACGCCCTGGATGGCTTCGACGTCATGGCCATCAGCTTTGCCTCCCCCGGCATCGCGACGGAGTGGGGCACCACCCAGGCCGGCCTGGGTTTCATCCTGTCCATGGAATTGTGGGGCATGGCCATCGGTTCGCTGGCGCTTGGCGGGCTGGCCGATCACTGGGGCCGGCGCCCCACCATCCTTTCCTGCCTGCTGTTGATGGTGCTTGGCATGTTCATGGTCACCACCACCACGTCATTGACCGTATTGTCCTTCTGGCGCGTGATCACGGGCCTGGGCATCGGCGGCATGCTGGCGTCGATCAACGCCATGGCGGCGGAATATTCCAACCTGCGCAACCGGCCCCTGGCCATCGCCATCATGGCGGCGGGCTATCCCATCGGCGGCGTGCTGGGTGGGGTGGTGGTGTCGAACCTGCTCACCTTCATGGACTGGCGTGTGGTGTTCTATTTCGGCACCGCCGTCACGCTGCTGGTCATTCCCTTCATCTGGTTCCTGATGCCGGAATCGGTGCACTGGCTGGTGCGCAAGCGTCCGCCGAACATGCTGGAACGGGTCAACGCCATCATGACGCGGCTGGGGCACCAGGCGCAGGCGCTGATTCCCGAGTTTCCGGAAGACGCCGGGCACAAAACCTGGGTGGACATCTTCTCGCCGGCAATGCTGCGGACCACGGTGCTGGTAGCCGTGAGCTACTTTCTGCACATCGTCACCTTCTACTACATCCTCAAATGGGTGCCGAAGCTGGTGGTGGACATGGGCTTCTCGCCGTCCGCGGCCGGGGGCGTATTGACCTGGGCCAGCCTGGGCGGCGCCTGCGGCGCGCTTACCTTCGGCTGGCTGAGCAAGCATTTCGATCTCAGGCGGCTCA
>DATMFX010000133.1:0-2869 GCA_035555995.1 Hyphomicrobiales bacterium
CAAGGTGGACAAGGTGGCCATCGACGTGCCCGCCATGATCGCGCGCAAGGCCAAGGTGGTAAAACAGCTCACCGGCGGCATCGCCGGCCTGTTCCAGGCCAACAAGGTCACCGGCATCAGCGGCACCGGCAAACTGCTGAAGGACCGCAAGGTGGAAGTCACCGCGGCTGATGGCAGCAAGCAGGTCGTTTCCGCGCAGCACGTGATCATTGCCGCCGGTTCCGTACCGATCGAAATTCCGCCCACGCCGCTTGCCGACGGCATCGTGGTCGATTCCACCGGCGCGCTGGAATTCCAGGAAGTGCCGAAACGCCTGGGCGTGATCGGCGCCGGCGTGATCGGTCTCGAACTGGGTTCGGTATGGAGCCGCCTGGGCGCGGAAGTGGTGGTGCTGGAAGCCGCCGAAGGCTTCCTGCCCGCGATGGACCAGCAGATCGCCAAGGAAGCGCTGAAGATTCTGACCAAGCAGGGGCTGGACATCCGCCTCGGCGCCAAGGTAACCGGAAGCTCGGTCAAAAAAGGAAAGGCCGCCAAGGTGGTGGTGCAGTACGCCGACAAGGAAGGCAACAAGGAAGAAACCTTCGACAAGCTGATCGTGTGCGTGGGCCGCAAGCCCTACACCGTGGGTCTGTTGAGCGATGACTGCGGCGTGGAGAAAGACGAGCGCGGCTTCGTCAAGGTAAACGACCAGTGCGCCACCGCAGTGCCGGGCGTGTACGCCATCGGCGACGTGGTGCGCGGCCCGATGCTGGCACACAAGGCTTCGGAAGAGGGCGTCATGGTGGCCGAGGTGATCGCCGGCCACAAAGCCTCGATGAACTACGACCTGATTCCGTCCGTGATCTACACCCATCCCGAGATCGCCGCGGTGGGCAAGACCGAAGAACAGCTCAAGGCCGCCGGCGTCGAATACAACGTTGGCGTGTTTCCCTTTGCCGCCAGTGGCCGCGCCCTGGCCGCCAACGATGCCGAAGGCATGGTCAAGATGCTGGCAGACGCCAAGACCGACCGCGTGCTTGGTTGCCACATCGTTGGCCCGTCGGCGGCGGACCTTCTGCAGTCGGTGGCATTGGCCATGGAATTCAGCACCAGCGCCGAAGACATCGGCATGACCGTGTTCGCGCATCCTTCGCTGAGCGAAGCGGTGCACGAGGCCGCCCTGGCGGTCAACGGCCACGCCATCCACATCGCCAACCGCAAGAAGCGCTGAGGCAATCGCAAGGGATCGGCGCGGTGCTCGATGCAGTGAGCGCTCGATGCCGATCCCAGCTCCGAACATTCAATCGACAAGGGTATCCGCATGAATTTACATGAGTACCAGGGGAAACAGCTGTTCGCCGAATACGGCCTGCCTGTTTCCAAGGGCTTTGCCTGCGACACGCCGCAGGAAGCCGCGGCGGCAGCCGACAAGATCGGCGGCAATGAATGGGTGGTCAAGGCCCAGGTGCACGCCGGTGGCCGCGGCAAGGCCGGCGGCGTCAAGCTGGTCAAGTCCAAGGAAGAGATCGAAGCGTTCGCCAAGCAGTGGCTGGGCAAGAACCTCGTTACCTACCAAACGGACAAGAACGGCCAGCCGGTAAGCAAGATCCTGGTGGAGGCCTGCACCGACATCGACAAGGAACTCTACCTGGGCGCCGTGGTGGATCGCGCCTCGCGCCGCGTGGTATTCATGGCCTCGACCGAAGGCGGCGTGGAAATCGAAAAAGTAGCTCATGAAACGCCGGAAAAAATCCTGAAAGCCACCATCGACCCACTGGTGGGCGCGCAGCCTTACCAGGGCCGTGAACTGGCGTTCAAGTTGGGCTTGAGTGGCGACCAGATCAAACAGTTCACCAACATCTTCCTGGGCCTCGCCAAACTGTTTGTCGAGCGTGACCTGGCCCTGCTCGAAATCAACCCGCTGGTAATCACCACCGCCGGCAAGCTGCACTGCCTCGATGCCAAGTTGAACATCGACGGCAACGCGCTGTACCGCCAGCCCAAACTGCGCGAGATGCACGACCCCTCGCAGGAAGACGCGCGCGAAGCGCACGCCGCTGAGTGGGAACTGAACTACGTGGCGCTGGAAGGCAACATCGGCTGCATGGTCAACGGCGCAGGCCTGGCCATGGGCACCATGGACATCGTCAAGCTGCACGGCGGCCAGCCCGCCAACTTCCTCGACGTAGGCGGCGGCGCCACCAAGGAACGCGTGGCGGAAGCTTTCAAGATCATCCTGTCCGACAGCAACGTGAAAGCGGTGCTGGTCAACATCTTCGGCGGCATCGTGCGCTGCGACCTGATCGCCGAAGGCATCATCGCCGCCGTGAACGACGTGGGCGTGAAAGTGCCCGTGGTGGTGCGCCTGGAAGGCAACAATGCCGAGCTTGGCGCCAAGGTGCTGAGAGAGAGCGGATTGAATATCATTGCAGCCAAAAGTCTCACCGATGCGGCTGAACAGGTAGTAAAAGCAGCCGGAGGTGCGGCATGAGCATTCTGATCGACAAAAACACCCGGGTGCTGTGCCAGGGCTTCACCGGCTCGCAGGGCACCTTCCATTCAGAACAGGCCATTGAATACGGCACCCGAATGGTCGGCGGCGTAACGCCCGGCAAAGGCGGCCAGAAACACCTGGGCCTGCCGGTATTCAACACCATGAGCGACGCCGTGGCCCAAACCGGCGCGGAAGCCTCGGTAATCTACGTACCGGCGCCGTTCTGCAAGGACTCCATTCTGGAAGCCGCGTTCTCCGGCGTAAAACTGATCGTGTGCATCACCGAAGGCATCCCCACGCTGGACATGCTCGAAGTGAAAGTGAAATGCGACGACCTCGGCGTGCGCCTGATCGGCCCCAACTGCCCCGGCGTGATCACCCCCGGCGAATGCAAGA
>DATMFX010000134.1:0-5510 GCA_035555995.1 Hyphomicrobiales bacterium
CTGCTCGAGCGCGGCGAAGGCTTCTTTAGCGTGGCCAGCGATGCGCAGCGGCCGTTTCGCGTCTACGTCGGTTCCCGTGTGGTGGAAGCGGTGGGCACCGCATTCACCGTTCAACACACACAGCGCAAGGATCTAGAAATCATGGTGACGGAAGGCAAGGTGAACTTCCTGGAGTTGGCCGTGGAAGTGGATAGCGCAAAGGGCGAAGCCGCGTCCAGCGCGCCGCCGCCCGCCGCGGGCGAACTGCCGGTGCAGCGGCGCACGCCGGTGGTGGCGGGCGAACGGGTAACCGTGACGCAGAACGCACAGGCGCTGGAGCGCGCCACGCTGCAGCCCGAAGAACTGGAGCTGAAGACCGCCTGGCGCGTGGGCATGCTGGTGTTCCAGGGCGACACCCTCGAAACCGTGCTGCAGGAGGTAAGCCGCTACACCACGGTGCGCCTGGAAGCGGAGGAAAGCATCCGTGACATCCAGATCGAAGGCTACTTTCGCGCAGGCGACATCAACGGCCTGCTGGTTTCCATGGAACGAAACTTCAAGATCGGTTCGGAGGAGGCCGAGGACGGCCGGATATTGCTGACGGCACGCAAGCAAGAGTGACCGGACGGCATGGCGAGCACCGAGGGGGAAACGAACAGCATGTGCAGCCACGGCGATCACGCCTTCGCCGGCAAGCGCAACGGGTGGACGCGCCTGCGCGCGCGAATGGCGGTGGGACTGTTGATGGCGCTGTCGTGCTCGGCTTTCGCGGGTGGGGAACGGCGCGAATTCGATATTCCCTCGCAGTCGGTGCAAAAGGCGCTGCTGGCGTTCGCGCAGCAGGCCGGCGTGCCGATCCTGATTCCAAGCAAGGCCTTCACCGACATCAAGGCAAACCGCCTGAAAGGCAAATATCCGCTGGAAGAAGCATTGCAGATCCTGTTTAGGGGCACGGGCGTCAAGGCCCAGATCGACCAGGCGGGACTGCTGGTGGTGGAAACGACAACGAGCCCGGCCGTGGTGGCCGGGACGACTGAGGGGGAGAGAGAAATGGCAGTGGAACCCAGGATGAAACGCAGCCTGCTGGCATCGGCGGTGGCCGCGATTTTCGCGGGCACGGTGCAGAGCGTGGCGCATGCCCAGGAACCGGGCGCGGCGGCGGTGGAGGAAATCGCGGTAACCGGCACCCGCATCAGGCAGACCGACGGCATGACGACGCCCGTGCCGGTCACCTCGATGACGGCGGTGGAGCTGAAAAGCTTCGACCCGGGCGGCACGGTGGCGGAACAGCTCGATGCGCTGCCGCAGTTCTTCAGCACGCAGACCGCGCAGCGCGGTGGCGGCACCCTGTACGGCTCGGCCGGCGGCGGCTTTCTGAACATGCGCGGGCTTGGCGCCAACCGCACGCTGGTGCTGTTCGATGGGTCGCGCGTGGTGCCGGCGGACAAGCGCGGCTCGGTAAACGTGGAAACGCTGCCGATGGCCTTGATCAGAACCGTGGACGTAGTCACCGGCGGCGCTTCCGCCGCCTATGGCGCCGACGCGGTGGGCGGGGTGACCAACTTCATTCTGGACCGCCAGTTCGAAGGCGTGAAAATGGAAGCCGGCGCCGGGATGACGGAGTGGGGCGACGGCGAACGCTGGAACATCTCCCTTGCCGGCGGCCGCAAGTTCGGCGACCGCCTCAACGTGATCGGCTCGGTCGAAGCGCGCCAGATCGACCAGATACAGCGCAATCCCGCCAACCTGGGCGACTGGTTCCAGCGCTACGGCTGGGTGACCAACCCCGCCTGGAGTCCGGGCGCGCCCGCGGGCGTGCCGCAGCGCCTCACGCTGCCGTGGGTAACCTCCAGCGAACACACGCCCACCGGCGTCATGTGGGCACGGCAGGGCTCGAGCAGCAACAGTCCGCTGCTGCCCTTTGCACTCAACGGCTACACGTTCATGGACGACGGCAGCGGCGTACGGCCCCTGAACCACGGCGATGTCTATGCCGCGCCCAACCGTTCCGGCAGCACCAAGTCGATGTCGGGCGGGCCGGAAGCCTTCAATCACAACAATGCCTTCACCGGCGGACCTTCCGGGCGCGAGGTGGTGGGACGTTCCGCCTTCCTGGCCTCGCAATACGAATTCAGCGACACGCTGTCGGCATTTGCTCAAGTGCTGGTGGGGCGCTCGGAATCCAACCTCTATCTCGACCGCGGCGATTACTCGCTGCAGGACGGCTGGTTCGCCACCGTGTTCCGCGACAACGCCTTCCTGCCGCCGGAAGTGGGCGCGGCCATGGATGCGGCGGGCATCGATTCGTTCCAGTTGCACAAGCTCGGTTCCTACGTGGGGCAGGGCAACATCAACGACAAGGGCGTGGAAAAGGGCGTCTATACCACCTATTCCTGGAGCGTGGGCATGGATGCGCTGCTGCCGAACGGCTGGGACCTGCGCGCCAGCTGGCAGAGCGGCGAATCGCACAAGCGCGCCGGCGTGTTCGATGAAACCCGCATCGACCGCCTGTTCCTGGCCATGGATGCGGTGCGCGATCCCGCCACCGGCGCCATCGTCTGCAACGTGCAGCTGTACAATCCCACCGAGGCGCAGCTGGCGGAATCGGTAAAAGGCCTGCAATCCTCGCTTGGCGGCCCCTTGATGTCGCCGGTGGGACTGGACAACACCATACGCGACTGCGTGCCCTTCAACGTGATGGGCACCGGCAACGTCAGCCGCGAGGCAAGCGATTACGTCGCCACGCCGCGCATGCTCGACAGCGTGGTGAAGCAGGATTTCGCCGAAGCGCTGGTGAGCGGCGAATTGCTGCAGGGCTGGAGCGGTCCGATTTCCTTCGCCGCCGGCCTGACGTACCGCGAACAATCCTTTGCCGACCGCGCCCTGCCGCGCGAAATCGAAAGACTGGGACCTGCGATCAACGTCGAAGCGCTCGGCATCCGCGGCATCTCGCCGGGCTGGACCAGCGGCCCGCCCGACCTGCATATGTTCTCCACCATCCCCACGCTCGACGGCGAGTACGATGTGTGGGAGTGGTTTACCGAGCTGAACATTCCAATTTGGCAGGCCGCCGCGTCCAGCCAGCGGCTGGACGGCAGCGCTTCCTACCGCTCTTCCGAATATTCCAGTATCGGCCGCGTGGAAAGCTGGAAGCTCGGTGTTGACCTGCAAGTGTTCGAGGACCTGCGCCTGCGCACCACCAAGTCGCGCGACGTGCGTGAAGCCACCTTCAGCGAGCGCTTCGACGCCGGCGGTGGCGGCGGTTCGGTGAACGATCCGCGCTTCAACAATTCCAGCTTCCAGATCACCACCATCACGGGCGGCAATCCCGCGCTCACGCCGGAAATCGCTGACACCCTGGTGGTGGGCGCGGTGTACCAGCCCGGTTTCGTGCCCGACCTGCAGCTATCTGTGGACTGGTACAAGGTGGAAATCGAGGATGCCATCGGCTCGCTTGGCGTGCAGCGCATCGTCGACGAATGCGAAACCAACAACGTGCAGGCGCTGTGCGCGCAGATCGATCGCGATCCGGTCACCGGCTTCATCGGCACGGTGCGCAACATCTTCCTGAACGTGGCCAGGGCCCGGGTGGAAGGCGTGGATTTCGAAGCCAGCTACCGCGTTGAGCCCGATCTGTTCAGGGATGTTTCGGAATCGCTCAACCTGCGGGCGCTGGTGGGTTACGTCACGGAACGTTCCGACACGCCGCCCGGCGGCAAGCCTTTCGACATTTCCGGCGCGCTCGGCACGCCCGACCTGACGGCCAACGTTACCGCCAGCTATCGCGTGGGCGCCTATTCGGTGCAGCTGCAGCAGCGCTTCATCGACAGCACGCTGCGCAACGCCAACTGGGTGGAGGGCAAGGACGTGGACGACAACACCGTGGCGTCTTCCACCTGGACCAACGCCAAGCTCGCCTATGCGGGCGAAACCGCGCGCGGCGCCGCCTGGGAAGTGGCGCTCAACGTGCAGAACCTGTTCGACCGCAATCCGCCGATCATCGCCAACTACAGCTCGCGCGGCGGCTCGCAAACGGTGGATCAGAGCTATGACAGCTACGGCAGACGCTACCAGTTGAATTTCAACTACAGCTTCTGAGCGCGCTCACTCGCGTGATGCTTATGGAACAGGGAGGTTCCCTCTTTTTGCACAGGCACGGCCTTGTGGCCTACAGTGCCTGCGCCACAGGCCTTTGGAGAAACAGTCATGGTCGATGCAAACAACAACGTTGCCGATACCGCCGGCAGCCAGGACGCGGTGGAAACCAATGGTCTGCCGCGCCGCACTTTCCTGTTGTCGAGCGTGGGCGCGGGCGCCCTGATGGGATTGGGTTCCACCGCGGCCCTCGCGCAGAGTGTGGCGCCGGGCGAGGAACTGGCGCTTTTGAGCCTGGCGGAAGCCTCGCGCCGGGTGCGCAGCGGCGAGGTGTCGCCGGTGGAACTGACGCAGGCCTGCCTGGCACGCATCGAGCGGCTCAATCCCAGCCTCAATGCCTT
This sequence comes from Hyphomicrobiales bacterium, assembly GCA_035555995.1. Lineage (GTDB taxonomy): Bacteria > Pseudomonadota > Gammaproteobacteria > Pseudomonadales > Pseudohongiellaceae > CAILUG01. The sequence continues at coordinate 4,476 of DATMFX010000134.1, forward strand.
CATCACCGTGGCGGGTGAACCGGCGCTCGCCAGTGCCATGGACGCGGAGAACGAGATACGCGCCGGACGCTGGCGCGGTCCCCTGCACGGCATTCCGATCGCCCTGAAAGACAACATGGACACCGCCGGCATCCGCACCACGGGCGCCAGCGCACTGTTCGAGAACCGCGTGCCTGAGATGGACTCGGAAGTGGCGCGGCGGCTGAAGGAAGCCGGCAGCGTGCTGCTCGGCAAGCTCAACCTGAACGAATTCGCCTATGGCGGCAGCTCCTCGGCCACGCACTTCGGCACCATGCACAATCCCTGGTCGCTGGATCACGCCACCGGCGGTTCCTCCGGCGGCAGCGCCGTGGCGGTGGCGGCGAGCCTTTGCTTCGGCGCGCTCGGCACCGACACCGCCGGCTCGGTGCGCATGCCGGCTTCGCACTGCGGCATCGTCGGCCTCAAGCCCACCTATGGGCGCGTCAGCACGCGTGGGGTGATGATGCTGTCCTGGACGCTCGATCACGTGGGGCCGATGTGCAGAAGCGTGGAGGATGCCGCGCTGATGCTCAACGTGATCGCCGGCTACGATCCGCTGGAACCCACCGCCAGCCGGGAGGACGTGCCCGACTACACGCAGGCGCTTGGCATGGCCACCGGCAGCTTGCGGCTCGGCATCGCGGGCGCGCCGTATTTCGATGATCTCGACGCCGAGGTGGCAAGCGCACTGGAGAGCGCCATCGAAGTGCTGCGCGGTTTGACGGCCGGCACCCAGGGCGTGGAACTGCCGGAGGCCACCAACGGCGGCAGGCTGTGGGGGCCGGAGGCCTATGCCTATCATCTGCCGTATTTTTCGCAGTCGCTGGAAAAATACCTGCCCGGTACCCGCGCCAGCCTGGAGCGCTATGCCGACGCCGATGCGCTGGATTACGTGCAGGCGCGGCGCGAAGTGGATCTGTTGCGCCAGTCCATCGGCGCGGTGTTCGAGAACGTGGATCTGTTGATCGCGCCGATCATGCGCACGCCCGCGCCTTTGCTGGCGGACGGCGGTGG
>DATMFX010000135.1:0-3507 GCA_035555995.1 Hyphomicrobiales bacterium
CAAATGGCTGTGGGCGGCGCGCTTCTTCAAGACCCGCTCGCTGGCCAAGGCGGCCATCGAGGGCGGCAAGGTGCATTGCAACGGCGAACGCTGCAAGAGCAGCCGCGAGGTCGGCGTGGGCGCCAAGTTGCAGATACGCCAGGGCCTGGATGCGCGTACTGTGATCGTGCGCGGCTTGTCGGAACAACGCGGCGGCGCTCCGCAGGCGGCGCTGCTGTACGAGGAAACCGCCGAGAGCCTGGCGGCACGCGAGGAAGCCGCCGCACAGCGGCGTCTGCTGCATCAGGCGCAGGACCCGCAGGCCGGACGTCCCACCAAGCAGGATAGGCGCCGCATCCATCGCTTCAAGCAGGCCCTGAACGACTCCGAATAGGCCCATTTCCCCCTTTACTTACCGCGCAATTGGTATGGCATAATGCCCGCCCTTGCCGGGGAGCAAAGGAGTTTTTCCTTATTTCTTCCTCACTTACACCGAACCGCGACGGGGCAACAGCGCACGAAACACACCCCGCCCCATGATGGGAAAACTCCTTTGTCCGCACAGTTCAAGCGTCACCTCAATCTGCTGCGCCAGGCCGGTGGGCTCGCCTGCCTGACACGGATCAATCACGGGATCGAAAAGGAAAGCCTGCGCGTCACGCCCGAAGGCCGGCTTGCCATGACGCCGCATCCGGAGGGCCTTGGCAGCGCCCTGACCCACGCCAACATCACCACCGATTTCTCCGAGGCGCTGATCGAGCTGATCACCCCGGTATTCCAGGACCCGCGCGAAAGCATCGCATTTCTGTCGGACATCCATGCCTTCGTCTATACCCAACTGCCGCGCGAGGAACTGTTGTGGATTTCCAGCATGCCCTGCGTACTCGGCGACGACGACAACATTCCCCTGGCGCAGTACGGCAACTCCAACATCGGCCGGTTGAAAACGCTCTACCGCAAGGGCCTCGGTTTTCGCTACGGGCGCTCGATGCAGACTATTTCCGGCATTCACTACAACTTTTCCCTGCCGGATGAGTTCTGGCAGTTGTACCAGGAACTGTTGGGCGACAGCAGCCCGCTGCAGGACTTCAAGACCACGCAGTACTTCCACCTGATCCGCAACTTCCGCCGTCATTGCTGGCTGCTCCTGTACCTGTTCGGCGCCTCGCCGGCCCTGTGCGGCAGCTTCGTGCGCAACAATCCCGATCACGGCCTGGAAAACTACGACGACCGCACGCTTTACCTGCCCTATGCCACCTCGCTGCGCATGGGCGACCTGGGCTACACCAGCCAGGCGCAGGCCGCGCTCTACGTCAGCTACAACTCGCTCGAGGAATATGCCGACGGCGTGCTCAAGGCCATCAAGACGCCCTATCCGGCCTACGCCAACTTCAGGACCGAAGACGGCTCGCCCGCGCAGGTGAACGCCAACGTATTGCAGATCGAAAACGAGTTCTACAGCACCATCCGTCCCAAGCGCATCGCGCCGCAGGGGCAGCGGCCGGTGCATGCGCTGCGCGAGCAGGGCGTGGAATACATCGAAGTGCGCTGCCTGGACCTCAATCCCTTCCTGTCGGTGGGCATCGAAGCCGAACAGATGCGTTTTCTCGACTGCTTCCTGCTGTTCTGCCTGCTCCACGACAGCCCGCCCATCTACCGGCCGCAGTACCAGGAACTGGACGGCAACCAGAAGCGGGTGGTCAAGCAGGGGCGCGATCCCGCGCTGCAGCTGCTGCGCAACGAAAGCCCGGTCGGCTTGCGCGACTGGGCGCACGAGATTCTGGCGGAAGTGGGCGCCGTGGCCACGCTGCTGGACAGCGTGCATGGCAACCATGAGCATGGCGCCGCCGTCACCAACGAAGCGCGCAAGATCGACGAACCCGAACTGACGCCCTCGGCACGCGTGCTGCAGCGCATGCACGAGGTCAAAACCGGCTATTTCGGCTTTGCCATGAACCAGTCGCTGGCCAACAGCGACTATTTCCGCAGCCGGTCGCTGGCACTGAGCACCGTCGAGCGGCTGCAGGCCAGCGCCGCGGAATCGCTGCGCCGGCAGCAGGAAATCGAAGCCGCCGACACACTCGACTTCGCCACCTACGTGCAGCAGCTCAACGACAGCTGAGCGCAGCCGCTTTGCCGACGCAGGACCAACTGCTATTCTCAGTGCATCTCACGCGGAACCCCATACCATGAATTACCTAGCCCCTCGCCTGGTCAACCTCTACATCTTCCTGTTCTGTGCCGCCATGATCGGCATTGCACTGTACATGCAGTATTCGATGCTGCTCGAACCCTGCCCCCTGTGCATCATGCAGCGGGTATTCTTCATATTGACCGGGCTGGTGGCACTTGCCGCCGCCGTGCACAACCCCGGCGCCGTCGGCAGACGCCGCTACGGCGCCGCCGCCACGCTGATGGCGCTTGCCGGTTCGGGCTTTGCCCTGCGCCAGATCTACCTGCAGCATCTGCCCGCGGACCAGGTGCCCCAGTGCCTGCCCAGCATCAGCTACATGCTGGAAACCGACTTTCCGCTGCTGGACGTGGCCAAGGTGCTGTTCGCCGGCGACGGCAACTGCGCCGAAGTGGCCTGGGTGGATCCGGTGATTGGCCTCGGCATTCCACAATGGGCGTTGATCGGCTTTGCCATGCTGGTGGCCGCCAGCGTGTACCAAAGCGTGCGCAAGAGCGCCTGAAACAGACGGAGCCTGCCTTGTCCTTTACCCCGACCAACCGCTTCTACCCCGCCACCCGCATGCGCCGCATGCGCCGCGATGCCTTCAGCCGCGCGCTGATGCGCGAAACCGTGCTGACCCCGGCGGACCTGATCTACCCGATGTTCGTGATCGAAGGCCGTGACCAGCGCGAACGCGTAGCCTCGATGCCCGGCATCGAACGCGTCAGCGTGGACCAGCTGGTGGTGGAAGCCAAACGCGCCCATTCCCTTGGCATTCCCGCCCTGGCCCTGTTTCCGGTAACCGACCCTGCCACCAAGTCGCTCGACGGCCGCGAAGCCTTCAATCCGGACGGCCTGGCGCAACGGGCGGTAAAAGCTGTGAAAGATGCCTGCCCCGAGTTGGGCATCATCACCGACGTGGCCCTGGATCCTTACACCACCCACGGGCAGGACGGCATCATCGACGACAGCGGCTACGTGCTGAACGATGAAACCGTGGACACGCTGGTGCAGCAGGCGCTGTCACACGCCGAAGCCGGCGCCGACGTGGTGGCGCCTTCCGACATGATGGATGGCCGTATCCAAGCCATCCGTGAAGCGCTGGAAGACGCCGACCACATCCACACCCGCATCCTCGCCTATTCCGCCAAGTACGCCTCCGCCTACTACGGCCCCTTCCGCGATGCGGTGGGTTCCGCCGGCAACCTGGGCCGCAGCACCAAGGAAAACTATCAGATGGACCCCGGCAACGCGCGCGAGGCGCTGCACGAGGTGGCGCTGGACCTGGAAGAAGGCGCCGACATGGTCATGGTGAAGCCGGGCCTGCCCTATCTCGACATCGTCGCGCGGGTGAA
>DATMFX010000136.1:0-3693 GCA_035555995.1 Hyphomicrobiales bacterium
GCTATTTCCTCATCCGCGATTTCGCCTTCTGGGCCTTCGCGTTGTGGAGCCTGAGCCTGTTGCTGGACTACAGCGCCCACGGCCGCCTGCCCAGCGCCATCGGCTGGTGCCTGTGCGTGCTCATCGCCACCGCGTTCCGCCTCGAAGGCCTGCTGCTGTTGGCGCTGGCACCGCTGCTGCTGAGCCTGCCCCAGCGCAGCACGGACAAACGGCCACGCCGCATCTGGCCCTTATGGACGGTGCTCGCGGTGGGCGTGACACTGGTGGTATTCGGCTGCTACCTGGCGGGCATCGACCTGGTGGAACTGATCGGCTTCGCCTACCGCTATTACCTGCCGCTGCTGTTCAACCTGGGCGCTTCGCTGCGCGATACCACCGCGGCGCTGATCGCGGTGCTGTTCACGCCCGACAATTTTCCCGGCGCGGACAACCTGTGGCACGGCGGCATCATCATCGGCTTCGCCTACGTGTTCACCGTGCTGGTGAACCTGGCGCAGGCACTGAGCCTGCCGCTGGCGCTGCTGCTGGCCTGGGGCTGGCTGCGCGGCCTGCTCAAGCCGCTGCCGCACGTGGCGCGTCCGCTGCACGCGTATCTGTACAGCGCCATGATCGCGCTGACGCTGTTCATCCTGATCATGCATTTTTTGACCCAGCGCTATGCCGTGCTGCTGTCGCTGCTGCTGCTGATCCAGGTGCCGCTACTGCTCGACCACCTCGCCGAGCAGGCGCGCATCCAGGATTTCATGCCGCGCCTGCGCTGGGTGCTGGGCCTGGCGTGCCTCTACTATGCCGGCGACAGTCTGGTGAGCTTCGGGTATTCACGCGACTACGTGCTGGAGGCCATCGCCTGGACCCGCGAGGAGTTGCCCGCCGATGTGGAACTGCGCACCAACAACATGGCCATCGCCTACGAAAGCCGGCGCATCGACGACTACGATCTGGTCACGCGCGACGGCAGCCTCATCCTGCAACAGGCGCAGCCGGGCGACGTATTGGTGTTGGATTTGGCGCACGATGAGACAGTGCTGCGGGAGCAGTTGGAGGAACAGCGCGACCTGGCGCTGCGCACCAGTTTCTCCAACGAGCGCGGCGACGAGATTCGTGTCTACCAAGTCCAGAACTACGATCTGCTGACGCCGGGGGAGACGCGGCGCTAAGCTGGGTTGGATTCGATTGTTGGGGGCTCGTGGCCTGCATTTAGGGAAGTTGCGCCTCTGAGATTCCTTGTGGCCCGCATCTCTATCGTTGCGCCTCTGTCGTCCCTGTTGACCAGCCAGGGTACGCTACAAGCACGTCCGTGTGCGCTCGGTTCCGGGCCATCCCTGGCCCTCCAACGCCCCTGGCTGGTCAACAGGGACGCCAGAGGCTTACTTCAAACCTTCGGTGTTACGCACAAGAATTCAAACTCCGAACCCATGTCTGGATGCATTTGTGTACGCTGAGCAATGCCATGCGTAACCACGATGCTGAATATCTGCAGCCGCTGGCCGGAATAAGCGTTCGGGGGGCGTCGTAGGGCCAGGGATGGCCCGGAGCCGAGCGCCACATGGATGTGCTTGCAGCGTACCCCCGAAGGCTTATTCCGGCCAGCGGCTGCAACAGTCCTGATGCGGCCCACTATAACCCTATGCCGCTTTGCGCTGTTCTCGCCGTAGTGTCTTCATGCCCCGTGCCTCCACTTCACGCCAAAACCCCGCATCCGCAATTGCTTGTTTGAGCGGCTGGGCGGTGTAGTCGTGGATGAAGCGCAGGTAATCGCGTTGGGTGAGGCCGATGGCGAGGGAGGAGAAGTAGAGGCCGGCGAGATCCTTGATGATCCAGCGCTGGCGCAAGCTGCGCTTGCACAGGGCACGATGCAAATCGATTACGGTGAGACCGGCCTTGCCTTCCACTTTCAACAAATGGCACAAGTAGTAATCGCGATGCGCGATGCCGGCGCCGTGCATGAGGCGGGTGACTTGCGCCACTTCGCGGATCAGTTGCCATTTTTCCCGTGGCGATGGCGGGTTGTGCGACCAATCGCGGCAGTAGTCTTCCAGGGTGCAATGCGGCCCCACGTCTTCGGTGACCAGGAACGATTGCAAGCGCGAGGGCACCAGGCCGCGTCTGCCATAGGCCACGGCAAGCGGTGTGTTCACGCCCACGGCGCCAAGCCGTGCGATGGCCTGCCATTCGTTGTGGGCGCTCACCACCGGCAGGCGACCAAGCAGCAGGTTCTTCAGGATTTCACCCCAGGACGCGCCACGGTGCCGTTTGATGAAGTAGCGCTTTCCTTCCAGAACGAACGATAGGGTTTGGCGCTGCTCGAGCGCACGATGCTCTTCGCCCTGTACCGCAAAAGCCTCGGCAAAAGCGTCGCGTCCGCGCCAGTGCGTGGCAAACGGTGCGCGGAGGATGAGTTCAGCCATGGGGCGCCTCGTCGAGCAGCAGCGTGGCCACCTGTTGCGGCATGTCGTAGAGATCCTGCGTTTGCCCATAGGCGATGCCATTGGCGCGCCAGGCGGTGCTGTCGGCCTGCAGCATGGTTTGCAAATGGTCGTTCAATTGTGTCTGGACGAAGGGTTCATCGCACACCAGCCCGGCGCCTGCCGCCAGCACGTGTTCGGCATAGCCGCAGCTTGCCGTGGTGAGCACCGGCAACCCGGCCACCACGGCTTCGAGAATCACCAGGCCGGCGCTTTCGTGGCGCGAGGGATGCAGCAAAAGATCGGCGCCCTGCATGCAGTCGGGGATATCGGGCCGGCCCGGTTCGATGCGCACCTGATTCAACCCCAGCTGCTGCGCGTGGCGCAGCCAGGGCGCAGGCTGATCCTGGCCAAGCAGCAGGTAATGGACCCGCGCCCTGAGCGGCGCCGGCAGACTGGCAAGCGCCAACAGCGAACGGTCCACGCCCTTGGTGTTGAAGCTGCTGCCCACCTGCAGCACCAACAAATCCTGCTCGCCCAAGCCCAGGCTTTGGCGTATGCGTGCGCGCTGCATTGGCGCGTCGGCGCCGGCGCGGTGCTCACGGGAAATGCCGGGACGCAGATCGATCAGGCGTGATGCCGGCGTGTGATACACCGCTTCGTACTGGCGACGCTGCAAGGCGCTGAGCAGCAGGATGCGCGTGGAGGACTGCGGGCCGAACACGGCCGCTTCCTGCCGCAGGTAATGGCGCACGCGCGGGGTTTGCCGGTACCACCAGCCGCGCTGGTGCAGCGCGCGCCAGGCAAAGCAATTGTCGGCGCCGAAATAGACGTCGAGGCCCGCCATGCGGTTGAAACCGATTATGGTGTCGTAGCGCTGCCGCAATTCGGTGGCAACGAAACGTTCGAACGCGGCGCGCCGACCGGTGGCGGTGAACGCACGGCACGGCACTTCCACGGTATGAATACCTTCCAGGTGTGGGCCGTCCCAACGCAGGCAGTAGATGCCGATCTCGGCGCGCCCGCGGCAGGCCTGCACCACCTTGACCAGATCGCGCTGCATGCCGCCGTAGGGAAACCAGTTGAACAGTGCGAAGGCCAGTCGCATCGCGGTCTAATCCGGATAAAAGAGGCCGTCGAGCGTGCCGCGCCCGCCGGCCATCAGCGCCGTCAGCCGCTCCCATACCTGCTCCGGCGGATAGTCGCGATAGCAGGGCGGGTGCACGATGAATTCCTCGCCGTCGAAGGTGTCGCGGCGCGGTTCGCCCTGGTAGATGCAATGCTTCTT
>DATMFX010000137.1:0-3742 GCA_035555995.1 Hyphomicrobiales bacterium
TGGTATAACCTGGGGCCGACCACCCGCGCGCTCTACGCCCGCGACCCGGACGGCTTTTTTCTGGAGCTGATGGAAAATCAGCAATAACGGACCACCTGCGAGGGAACCCTCATGCTCAAGCGAAGCACTCTCACCAAAACATTGTTGCTCACATCGCTGCTCCTGCCGCTGGCCGGCCAGGGCCAGGCCCTGCCACCGCTGGAAGTATCGGCACCGGCCGGCGACGTGCTGCGTCCCGGCCATCTGGGCCGCCAGACCGGCGACATCGAACAGATCGTCCACTTCTACTACGACCTGCTCGGCACCGGCCTGCGCGGCGAACGCGACGAGCCACGCCCCTTCTGGACTTCGCCCGGCCTGATCGAATTCGCCAACACGCCGCAACAGGCGGATTTCCGCGCCGTGATCCTGCACCTGCCCGGCACCACCGCCGAGGCCGGCGGCGTGGAAATGACCGTGGAAGCCATCGAATTCCGCAACATGGAACGCCACCAGTACGTGCAGAACCTCGACGACATCGGCGGCTCGCACCTGGTGCTGCTGGTGCGCAACCTCGACAGCGCGGTGAGCAAGCTGAAGGAAGAAGGCGTGCGCATCGTCACCGAAGGCGAGGAGCCGGTGGCCGTGCCGCTGATGTACGGCGACAACCGCACCAAGCGCGCCATCATCGTGCGCGACCCCGACGGCTACCCGGTGGAACTGGTGGAGCTGACCCCCACGCCCGCCACCACCGCGCCGGCCGACAGCAATCTCATCGGCGCGCGCATTTCCGTGACCGTCGAAGACCTCGCCGCGTCGACCAAGCTGTACGAAGATCTGGTGGGTTCCGACATGAAATTCTGGACCAGCCCGGATTTCGTGAAGGATGAGGCCTACAACACCCTGCGCGCCACGCCCAACGCCGAATACCGCTATGCCAGCGCGCTGATTCCGGGTTCTCCCGTGTATCTGGAATTCGTGCAGTATCGCGGCGTGGAACAGCGCAACATCGATCCGATCCTGCAGGACATCGGCACCGCGCATGCGCTGTTCATGGTGGACGACATGGACGTGATGATGCCGCGCCTTGCCGCCGCCGGCATGAGCACCCTGAGCCCTACCGGCGGTCCGGTGTTCATTGGGCCCACCACGCATGCGCTGTTCAGCAAGGAACTCAATAACTTCTTCATCGAGTTCATGGCAAGTACGGCGGCGGCTGAGTAAGGATTTTCCGGGGGTGGGAGCCGTGGCAGGCAGTCGGTGCGCGGGGCCGCGCACCGACTGCCGTCAAGAACTGCTGAACGTCTTGGGAAAACAGCTCAGCGCAGCACCCAGTACTTGTCGCCCTTCTCTTTCTCCAGCCGTGCCAGGTGTTCGCGGTGGATTTCGGCGACGCGGTCCGGCGTGATGATTTCGTGGGCTTCGACCGGTGAGATTTTCACGCTGGTCTTGTCCTCGTACAGGTTCTCGCCCTTCAGGAGTCCCCTTTCATCGTAGGGCCAGATGAAGGCCTGGCGGCTCTGCAGGTGGTAGTAGCCGTCGGGATTTTCCGCCTTGTAGCCCATGCGCAACAGATCGCTGCCCTTGAGCAGTTGGTTGAAGGTCAGCTCGTCCGCCACGCCCCAGTCGTTCACCGCCAGAAAATCGTCCGAGTTCCACAACACCTGCGCGCCCACGCTGTTGTAGAAGTTCACCACCGCTTGCTTGCCTTCCACGATCACGGGATTGTCGCCCCAGGACACGCGGTAGACCGGGTGGTCCACCATCATGTCGGGCGCCACGATTTTTTCGAATTGGCCGGAACCTTCCAGGTGCACGTGGCGGCGGAAGTTTTCCAGGATGGCGCGGTGCAGCGGCTTGGTGGTGCTCTGCAGCAGTTTTTCCACCGGATCCATGCATTGGTAGACGGCCTGTTCAAAACGATTCATTGCATCCCCTCTTTGTTCTGTTGTGGTTGATGTCGCCTTGCATTGATGCCGGCGCCGTGCCGCGCCGGTATTGTTCCATTATCCGCACAGGGCCTCGCTGAGCTCGCGCAAGCGTTGCCGTGCCTGGGCGTCGTAGGCCTGGTCGTTGGCGCGCGCCGGTTGCAATCCGTCGAAATAGGCGCCGTTCACGTCGGCCACGTCCGCGCCGAGCACCAGGTGCTCCAGCGCTTCCACGCCCTGCTCGAGCGAGGTCATCGGCCCGGGAAAATAGCTGGAATTGCTTACCATGCCGGTGTTCATCAGGGTGGCGGGATGCAGGCAGTTGACGCTCACGCCGCTGCCCTCGAGCTGCTCCGCCAGGTCGAAGGTGAACAGTATCTGCGCCAGCTTGCTCTGGCGGTAGGCGCGGGCGTCGTCGTAGTCACGCTCCAGCATCAGGTTGTCGAATTCCAGCGCCTGCTGCCCGATGGAGGCCACGTTGACCACGCGCGCCGGCGCGGACTGCCGCAACAGCGGCAGCAGCGCGTGCGTGAGCGCGTAACCGGCCAGGTAGTTCACCGCGAAGAACAGCTCGTGCCCATCCATGCTCAGGCGCCGCGGCGTGTCGGGCGTCAGCGGCCCCACGCCGGCATTGTTGACCAGGACGTCGAGCCGCGCTTCGCCCTCAGTGAGGGCGGCGGCAAGTTCGCGCACCTGCTGCAGCGAAGCGAGGTCGGCATTGAAATAATGCGCCTGCACGCCGGGAAAACGCTGGCGCAATGCGGCCACCACGGCCTCGCCCTTGGCGGCGTTGCGACCGTGCAGCAACAGCCGCGCGCCCTGGGCGGCCAGCCGCTCGGCCAGCGCCTGGCCAAGACCGTCGGTGGCACCGGTGATCAGCACCACGGGAGAAGCGTTGTCTGTCATGCGTGTCCTCCTGAACTGCAATCTGAAAGCCTGAGGGGCCGGGAAACAGGCCAGGTTTTTCCACGCGAAAACGTGGTCTGTCTCCGATTCCTGCTAATGCGAAGCCGGTTCTATTCGCAGCACCGCGCCGTCGTCCTCGTCGGTCAGCACGTACAGCAGGCCATCGGGGCCCTGCTTCACGTCGCGCACGCGCTGGCGCAGATCGGCGAGCAGCGATTCGCGGCGCATTTCCTCCATATTCTCGTTGAAGTGGATGCGCTGCAATTGGCCGGTGCCGCTGATTTCGCCGTATTTCATGCCGCCCACGAACAAATCGCCCCGCCACTGGGGAAACGCGTCGCCATCGTAAAAGGCCATGCCCGACACGGAGATCGAGGGCATCCAGTACACGATGGGGTCGCGGGTGTCGTCCATCTGGAACTTTTCGCTCTGCCAGGGGCCCTGGTAGCTGCGCCCCAGGCTTGCCAAGGGCCAGCCATAGTTATCGCCGGCCTGGATCAGGTTCACTTCGTCACCGCCATTGGGGCCCATTTCGGTAGCCCACATTTCATTGGTGCCGGGGCGAATGGTCAAGCCGGTAATGGTGCGGTGGCCGTAGGTGAAGATTTCGGGACGAAAGCCCTCTTTTCCCACAAACGGATTGTCGGCGGGAATGCCGCCCTCGGGCGTCAGGCGGATCAGCTTGCCCTTGAGTGATTCGGGCGAAAACGACATGGGCTGCACCACGTCCACATAAAGCCCGGCATAGAGCATACCGTCGGGGCCGAACAGGATACGCGAACCGGAGGTGGTGCCGGCGTCGGCCACGTAGATGTCCTGGGTATCCACCACGTTGGTGCCGTCCCAACGCCCACGGGCGTAGGCCACCGCCGTCCCTCCTTCGGCCAGCGGCTTGTTGTAGCTGAGATACACGTAGGGCTGGTTGGCAA
>DATMFX010000138.1:0-9222 GCA_035555995.1 Hyphomicrobiales bacterium
CTGGTTTCGGTCAGGTCCTCCAGCAGGATCACCTGGCCGCTGTCCACCGGATCGGAATCGCGCAGCAGCGTGTTGCGCGGGCGCTGCACGCTGGCCTTGTGCAGGTTGAACCAGCGCTGCCTGCCGTCCACCTGGGTGGCATGGCGCTGGGTGCCGGCGGCTTCCTGCTGCACGAAGTTGCCGAGCACCGCGTTCCAGGGCGGCGGCAGCGCGGACAGCGGCAACCCCACGAAGTCGACGGCGTCGAGACCGGTGATGTCGCGCATGGCGTTGTTCCACAGGATGATCAGGCCTTCCCTGTCCACCGAGCATACGCCGATCGGCAGTTCCTGCAGAATGCGGCGGTGATGGCGCCGCAGCGCATCGAGGTCCAGCGCGATGCCGCTGAGGCTGCCCGGCCAGCTTTCCAGTTGCGACTCGATCATGTTCAAGTCGATGTCGGACACGCCGCTTTCCTGCGCCAGGCGCGGCACGAAGCGTTCCAGCAACTGATGCGCGAGCGAGGGGCCGAGCAGCGCCGACAGGTTGGTTTCGATCTGGATGCGCAGTTGTTGAATGTGCTGCGCGCGCTGTTCCTGAAAATCCAGGCCGAGGTCGGCAAGCGCGCGGGTCACTTCACGGCGCGCGATGTCGCTGCCCAACAGCGGCGTGAGCCCGGCCACGAATGCGCTCGGTGTTTTCAGCGTCAGTTGTCCGGAGGGCGTCTGGCTGAGATGGTCGGGGCTGCAGCGGCGCGCGGCGCGGCGCTCTTCCGCGCGCGTGCTGGTGCACAGCGACAGGATCAGCAGCGTGCCCAGGTTGGCCAGCAGGGACAGGCTGGAAATGAAGTTCCAGTTGATGGCGCCTTCCGGGTTCAGGCTCAGCGGGAGCAGCACCGGGCCGCCGAGCAATGGCACCAGGCCCATCAGCACCCACACCAGCGTGCCGGCAAGCAAGCCGCCGATGTAGCCCTGGCGGTTGCCGCGCGGCCAGTAGAGCAACGAGAAAATGCCCGGCAGGAATTGCAGCGTGGAGATGAAGGACACGAAGCCGGTGTCGAGGATGTGGTTGCCTGGACCGATCATCCACCGGTACAGCAGATAGCCAAGCGTCAGGATGGACACGATCAACAGGCGCCGGCGGCGCAGCAGCCAGGCATACAGGTTGGAACCCGAGGGCGGTGTTTGCAGGCGCAGCAGCAGATGGTTCATGCACATGTTCGACACCGACATGGCCAGCACGATGGTCAGGCCGGAAGCGGCGGCGAGCCCACCGCAGTAGAACAGCACCGACAGCCAGCGCTGTTCGGTGAGCATGCCGAGCATCAGGCCGGCAAACTGTACCGGGCGCGTATCGCCCAGGTATTCCCGTGCCCACAGCATGGGCAGCACCGGTAGGCTGACCAGCAGCAGGTAGAGCGGCATGCCCCAGCTGGCGGTGGGCAGATGCTGCGGAATGCGGTTTTCGTGGAAGATCATGTGGAACATGTGCGGCATCGCCACCGCCGAGGAAAAGAACATCAGCACCAGCAGGTTGGTGCTGTTCTGCAGAAACGGCTGCTGCAGGCGCGTGACTTCCGGCGGCTGGCTGGCGAGCCAGGCATCGAGCCCGGCAAAGCCGCCGAATACACCATATATCGCAAAGCCGCCGGTGATCAGCAGCACCGCCAGCTTGAACGCCGATTCAAACGCCAGCCCCGCCACGATGCCGCCGTTGCGTTCGCGTCCGGTAACGTCGCGCGTGCCGAAACGCAGCGTGAGAAAGATCATCAACACGCAGAACAGCGGGCCGCTCAGGCGATAGTCGATGTCGGGCGCCAGCGCGCGGGTGCCGGTTTCCACGCCCAGGTATTGCAGCGCCAGCAGTGGCAGCACGGACAGCATCAAGGCCAATGTGGTGAGCGTACCGGCCAGCGGACTGCGAAAGCGAAACGCGAACAGGTCGGGGAGCGAGCCGAGCTGCCAGGTGCGGGTGATGCGCAACAGCGGCTGCAACAACACCGGCATGAACAGGAACGCGATGGCGTAGCCGAGATAGTAGGCGTTGTAGCCGAAGCCGCGTGTCGAGGCGGAAATGAACGCGGTGTAGAACGACCAGGTGGAAATGATCACGCCAAGCGAGAGCACGTACACCAGCGGATGGTTCAACAGCCGCGCGGCGTAGCGCCCACGTTCCCCCAGCCGCGCCACCAGGTAGAAGCAGCCGTAATAGAACGCTCCCGCCAAGAGCAGCGTGGCGGAATCAAGCCCGGTCATTGTCGTCGCCCTGTTGCAGAAGCGCCGCAAAACCGATGACCGCCAGCGCGATCAAAAAGGGCATGTACCAGGGCGAGATGTCGGCGATGGCCTGCTGGGCGTTGAAGGCGGCCAGCAGAATCAACAGCGTGGGAAGCGAGGTATGTTGCATTGCAGGGACGAGGCCGTGGGGAGTGGTTGGATCATACCGTAGCGCGGCGTGACCTCACAAACAGCGTGGCGTGGCCCTACCAGCAATGCGGCGCAGCCCACAAACGCCGCGTGGGCACGGCTCAGGCCGCGGGTGTTTCCGCGTCCCGCACCTGCTGCAGCCCCACCAGGGCTTCGGGCCGCCAATGCGCGATGGCCCAGGCAATGAGCACCGCGGGCGCTTCATCATGCAAGGCGGGCGGCGGTTGCTGTTGCAGCAGGTGCAGCGCCTGCCACAGAGTGGCGCCGGGCCGTTCCAGATCGAGCGCGGATGCATGCTGCTGTTTGCTGAGCTTCTGCTGATTGGCGTCCACCAGCAGCGGTACGTGCGCATAACGCAGCGCGGGCAGTTGCAACGCTTGCTGCAGATAACATTGGCGCGGCGTCGAATCCAGCAGATCGATGCCGCGCACCACGTCGGTGATGCCCTGGTGGGCGTCGTCCACCACCACCGCCAGCTGATAGGCAAAGGGACCGTCCTTGCGGCGCACCACGAAATCGCCGCAGTCGCGTTCCAGATCCTGGGAATGAAAACCCTGCAGGCGATCGTTAAAGCCGCAATGGCGCGTGGTGACGCGGCAGCGCAATGCGCAGTCCTCGTCGGCCAATGCCAGATACCGGCAGGTGCCGGGATACACGCCGCCCGTGTGCGCGAGATCCTGGCGGCTGCAATGGCAGGCGAACAGCAAACCCGCCGCGCGCAAACGCTCGAGTGCGGCCAGGTACGCATCGCCACGCTGGCTCTGGTACAGCACCGTTTCGTCCCAGTGCAGGCCAAGCGTGTCGAGCGCCTGCAGTATCCAATCGCTGGCGGCGGCGATTTCGCGTGGGGGATCGAGGTCTTCGATGCGCACCAGCCAGCGTCCGCCATGCGCCTTGGCATCGAGATAGCTGGCGAGCGCCGCCACCAGCGAGCCCATGTGCAGCTTTCCGGTGGGTGAGGGGGCGAAGCGCCCCCGATAAGAGAGGGTGGAAGAAGGCTCCATCACGACAGGATGGAGCCGTGGCGTGTGGCCGGATCAGGCGCTGCCGAGCTGCTTTTCCTTGATTTCATCGAGGGTCTTGCAGTCGATGCATTTGTTGGCGGTGGGACGGGCTTCGAGGCGGCGGATGCCGATCTCGACGCCACAGGAATCGCAGTACCCGTAATCATCGTTGGCGATGAGTTCGATGGTGCTGTCGATCTTCTTGATGAGGCGGCGTTCCCGATCGCGTGTGCGCAACTCGATGCTGAATTCCTCCTCCAGCGTGGCGCGATCGGCGGGATCGGGTGGGTTGGCCGCTTCGTCCTGCATGTGATGCACGGTGCGATCCACCTCGTGCATGAGCTCGCTGCGCCAGTTCAGCAGGATGCGTTTGAAATGATCCTTTTGCGCATCGTTCATGTACTCCTCGCCCTTTTTCATTTCATAGGGCACGAAGGACTTGTATTCAGCGAGGCCAGATGTGGACACCGGGGCGCCTGGTTTCTTGCTGGCGGTGACCGGAGCGTTGGCTTTGGAATGAAGTGCTGCTTTGGTGTTCATACTCGTGGTTTTGCTGGTTACAGGTTTAGGGGCTTTGGCGGGCTTGGTCGTCCCTGAACTGATAGCAGTACTGGCAGCACTGTTGGTCGTGCTGGCAGTTTTCGCGCCAGCTCTGGCTGACCCAGCCTTGGAAGGGCTGGTGGGAGCCGCATTGGCCTTGTTGGTTACGGCCGCACCGTTGCGCTTGGCGATCGCCAAGCGCTGCGGTGTGGCCTGCTTGGGTTTGGCTGCGGTCTTGGCCGCGGCTTTCTTCGTAGTCGTTACTGCGGGTTTTGCTTTCCCCTTGCTGACCGCTGCCTTGGCAACGGATTTTTTGACGGCCGGTTTCGCCGCTTGCGGTTTTACGGGCTTGGCTGCCGCCGGCTTCTTTGGCGCCACCGTTTTCTTGGGAGCGGCCTTCTTGGGCGCGGCTTTCTTCTGTGTCGCCTTCGGCGCTGCCTTCCTGGGAGCCGCTTTGCTCGCGGCGGTTTTCTTTACGGGAACCTTGGCCACGGGAGCTTTCGCCTTTTTGGCGACGGGCGTGGCGGCCGTTTTTCTTGCGGGCGCTTTCTTCACTGCGCTGCCGGAGATTTTCTTGGCGACGGTGCGGGTGCTGGCCGTCTTGGTGCCGGACTTTCTGTTTGCGCTGTTAGTGCTGTTTGCGGACTTTCTACCTGCAGGCTTTTTCACGGTAGCCGTTTTGGAGTTCGGCTTCTTAGCAGTTTTCTGTGTTGCCATTTCTGGTTCCCTGCTGCTTTGTGGAGCTTGATGGACACAACGGGCCTGTCCGCCGCGACGCTACCCGGCGAAATCCCGGAAAATCAGGTTCCGATGACTTTAACCGACCCCCGGAAGACGCGCTACGCTAACAGATTACTCCAGCGGTTGCCATATAGCGCAGGCCACCGAAAAAAGGCCCTGTCGCATTTGTGAACGGGCGCAAGCCGGAAGGAAAAAAACGCTATAAAAAAGCGTGCCGAATTCAGTGCGGCACGGCAGCCGACGGCAGCTCGGCGGTGTCGATCAGCACCGCGCCGGCTACCACGGTGCTGGTGATTTCCCACAGGCTGTCGCCGCGGCAGGGACCGAGCACGCACAGGCCCGTGTCCTTCTCGAACAACGCGCCATGATTGGCGCATTGCACGAAGGCGCCTTCATTATCGAGAAATCTATCGGGCTGCCAGTTGAGTGGTACGCCGAGATGCGGACAACGGTTGAGGTACACGCGCACGCGCGCGGCATCGAGCCGCACCACCAGCAGGGAACGCTCGCCCAGCATGAAGGCGCGCGCGTCCTGCGGCGCGACATCGTCGAGCCGGCACACGTGCAACAGCGTACCGCTCACGTCAGGCCAGGGCCTGGGTGAAGTCCGCCAGCAGATCGTCGGTGTCCTCGATGCCGATGGAAAGGCGCACCAGCGAATCGGCGATGCCCATCGATGCGCGGCGCTCGGGACCCATTTCCCAGAAGATGGTGTGGGCCACCGGAATGCCGAGGCTGCGGTTGTCGCCGAGATTGCTGGAGCTCACCACGAGTTCCAGTTTGTTGAGGAAGTCGAAGCAGTCCACCTGATCGTCCAGCTCGATGCTCAACAGCGCGCCGTAATGACGGAACAATTCCGTGGCGCGCCGATGCTGCGGATGGCTGGCGAGGCCCGGGTAGAACACGTGGCGCACGTGCGGATGCGCTTCGCACAGCTGCGCGATCGCCAGGGCGTTGGCGCAGGCTTTGTCCATGCGCAGTTCGAGGGTGTCGGCACCCACGCTCAGATGATGCGCCGCCTCGGGGCCAAGCGCGGCGCCGAAATCGCGCAGGCCTTTCTTGCGAATCTGCGTCAGGCCCCACAGCCGTGCGTCGCTCACCTTGTAGTTGTCGTAGAGGTGCGGATGCCGGCTCCAGTCGAACAGGCCGGTTTCGGTCACGGCGCCGCCAAGCGCGTTGCCGTGGCCGCCGATGTATTTGGTCAGCGCATTGACGATCAGGCTGGCCTTCACCTCGATCGGCCGGAACAGCGAGGGCGAGGTCATGGTGTTGTCCACCACGTAGATCAGGCCATGCGCCTCGCACAACGCGCCGACACCGGCGAGATCGGCCACCTGGGTCACCGGGTTGGCGATGGTTTCGACGAACACCAGACGCGTTTCGGGGCGCAGCGCGGCAGCCACCTGGGTGGCGTCGGTGGCATCGACGAAGCTCACCTCGATGCCGAGATTGCGCAGTGTGTTGAACAGACTGTTGGTGTTGCCGAACAGGTAGCTCGAGGCCACCAGGTGATCGCCCTGGCGCAGCAGCGACAGCATGATGGCGCCGATGGCGGCCATGCCGGTGCCGAACAATACCGACGCCACGCCGCCTTCCATGTCGGTGACCTTGCGCGCCAGTGCGTCGACGGTGGGGTTGCTCTGGCGGCCGTAGGCGTAGCCGGACTGGCGTCCCTGGAAAATGGCCACCAGGTCGCGCACGTCCGCATAGCCGAACGCCACCGAAGGATGGATCGCCTTGTGCAGTACGCCGTGTTCCGGTTGTCCCAGGCGGTCGCTGTGCAGCGATTGGGTGGTGAAGTGCTTCTTGTTCATGGGTGTCCCTCCGCGGGGGGCGCATCATACCGGGTAGCCGGGGGGAGGCGCCAGCGAGGATGCGACGGGGGCAAGCTGAAGACTGATTCATGAAATGGCCGTGACTGCATGATTTGCCAGGGTTTTTTGATGCCACAAGCGCGAACTTGCGCTACTATGCCCGGCAACCTGGCCTGGCGGGAGTTCCGCCGGCCTGCTGTGGACCCTGATCGAGGACCGCGCCCCATGAAATCCACCACCTTCACCTGCCGCGTTGCCGTGCTGTTGCTGGCCGCGACCCTGGCTTCCTGCGCGTCCACTTCGCGTCAGGCGGAAGAGGAGCAGGCGCGCATCGCCGCGCAAGCGGCGCAGGCACAGGAACAGGCGCGCTTGCAGGCGCAAGAACAGGAAGAAGCGCGGCGCCGCGCCGAGCAGGAGCGGCTCGAAGCGGAACGCCAGCGGGTGGCCGCGGAACAGCAGGCGCGCGAGGAAGCCGCGCGGCAGGCTGCGCAAGCCGCCGAGCGCGAACGCGCCGCCGAGGAACAACGCCGTCAGGCACAGGCCAGGCAGGCCGCCGAACGCGCCCAGGTGGTGGCGCGGCAGCAGGCCAGGGTCGCCGAGTTGCGCGCGCAGATTGCCGCCAACAACCAGGAAGCCACCAATCTTGACAGCGCCAGCGGCGCCTTGCGCGATGCCATCAGCCGCGCCGAGGAACTGACCGCCGCGCTGAACGAGGAACAGGCCAAGTATGATGACGTCGATCCCGCCACCGGCCAGCCGCGCAGCACGCTTGCCAAGGAACGCATCGAACAGCTGAACACCGAAATCGAGCGGCTGCGCGCCCAGGCCGCCGCGGTTACCGCCAATCCCTGAGCCATGGCGGACGTCGTCGATTTCTGCAAGCGCCGGGAAAGCCGCCGGCACGCGCACAAGGAGGCCCGTGCCGATGCCCTGCGCGATCGGCTGGCCGCCTCGCGTGAAGAAGCCGCCGCCAAGGACCCGCAGCAGCGCGCCAAGGCCCCCCGGCGCCTGCTGGACATGTTCAAGAATCCTCCCCCCAGAAAACGCTGAGCGCGTTCCCCGCAAGACTCTGGCCTTGCGCGTGTTTCGCGCGCGCGGGGCTTTGTGATATGGTCGGTTGGCTATTCCGCTACAAGAACTACAACTAACCAATCGTTTTGGGGGAGTCAGCTACATGGCAGTATCGACGTTATTGATCATCGTCCTGTCTGTGTTTGGATTGGGCGTGGCCTTCTACTACATGAAAAGGGTTACGGCGGTTCCGCTGGACCTTGGGTTGAATGCCGAGGAAGGCAGCAGGCTTCGCGCCATTCACGGCGCCATCGCCGAAGGGGCAATGGCCTTCCTGAAGCAGGAATACCGGGTAATTTGTTATTTCATGGTCGGCTTTGCCGTGGTTGTCGCGTTATTGACCGATAATCATGAAACTGCCGATACCAACGAAGGCGTCTGGACGGCCCTGGCCTTCCTGTTCGGTTCGCTGATTTCCATTCTTTCCGGCTACATCGGCATGAAAGTGGCCACCGCGGGCAACGCCCGCACCACGGTTTCCGCGCGCAACAGCCTGGCGGATGCCTTCGTGGTGGCGATCAACTCCGGCGCCGTGATGGGCTTCGCGCTGGTGGGCCTGGCCACGCTCGGCTTGATCATCATCTATCTCTTCATGAACATGGTGCTCGGCGACGTGCCGAACAACGTGCTCATGGAAGTGATCGCAGGTTTTGGACTGGGCGGTTCATCGATTGCCCTGTTCGCGCGCGTGGGTGGCGGCATCTTCACCAAGGCGGCCGACGTGGGCGCCGACCTGGTGGGCAAGGTGGAGAAGGGCATTCCCGAGGATGATCCGCGCAACCCGGCGGTGATCGCCGACAACGTGGGCGACAACGTGGGCGACGTGGCCGGCATGGGCGCGGACCTGTTCGGCTCCTGCGCCGAAAGCACCTGTGCCGCGCTGGTGATCAGCGCGCTGGCCTTCGCCGCCGACATCGACGCCATGCTCTATCCGATCATGATCACCGCGGTGGGCATCCCGGTGAGCCTGGTGACCAAGCTGCTGGTGTCGGTGAAGACCGAAGAGCAGGTGGGGCCGGCGCTCAAGCGGCTCCTGATGATCTCCAGCGCCCTCATGGCGATCGTGATGTACTTCGTTACCATCACGGTGATTCCCGACACCTTCGCGATCGACGGTGCCACCTATACCAGCCATGGCGTCTACTTCTGCTTCCTGGCGGGCTTGCTTGCCGGATTGGCGGTGGGGCTGTTGACCGAGTACTACACCTCGGGTGACTACGCGCCGGTGCGCGCCATCGCCAAATCCTGCGAAACCGGCGCCGCCACCAACATCATCTTCGGTCTGGCACTCGGTTATCGCAGCACCGTGCTGCCTTACCTGGCAATCGCCATTTCCATCTTCGTGTCCTGGCAGTTCGCCGGCATGTACGGCATCGCCATCGCTTCACTCGGCATGCTCGGCACGCTGGTGATCGCGCTGATGATCGACGCCTACGGTCCGGTGGCGGACAACGCCGGGGGCATCGCGGAAATGGTGGGGTTGGACAAGGAAGTGCGCCGCCGCACCGACGTGCTTGACGCCGCCGGCAACACCACGGCCGCCATCGGCAAGGGCTTCGCCATCGGCGCCGCCATCCTGACCTCGCTGGCACTGTTCAGCGCCTTCATCACGCATTCGCAGAACCTGATGCGCGGCATGGAGGAGTA
>DATMFX010000139.1:0-2923 GCA_035555995.1 Hyphomicrobiales bacterium
CCTTGACGCGGGTGAGCACTTCCTCGATGCCGCTGGCGTTGTAGTCGCCGCCGGGGCGCTGCACTTCGATCTCAGGCTTGCCGTCTTCGGTGAGGCGGATGAAGAAATCGTCGCTGATACGCACCTGCTCGCCGCCCACCAGCGCAGCAATGTAGTACTGGCCTTCCTGCAACACCTGGAAGCTGGTGCTGGCTTCGTTGCCGTTGAGCGTCATGGTCTGCGCGGCGTCGTTGAGCACCAGCGCGCCGCCGGCCAGCGGCGCGGTGGTGGTGGCCACCAGATCGATGCCGGTTTCCGGCAGGGCGCGGACGTCGCCGCCACTGGCGGTTTCCGGTTCGCGCTCGGTCCACTCGGGGAAGTTGTAGGTGAGCGACAGACTCTGGATGCCGGGCACGTCCACCACGTTGATGCCGAATTCGGGGCTGCGGATGCCGGAGGCGCTGATGTAGTACTGCATGTTGTTCTGCAGCGAGAAGAAGGTGAACTCGAAGCCCAGCGGGCTTTGCACCATGGCCACTTCCTGCCAGTTGCCGTCGGCGCCGCGGATGTGCATGGTGGCGTTGTCGGGGTCGAAGCCGCTCATGGTGGAGGTGATGCGCAGGTTGGCGCCGCGCCGCACGCTCTGATCGCCCGGCACCACCGCGATGCTTTGCGGCGGCAAGAGGCCATCCACGGCCCAGCCGGCCAGCAGGTTGCGCAGGCTGAAGTTCAACAGGCCCGGGCCCGAGATCAAGAGATACAGCAACACCACCAGCGTGGCGCCAAGCACGATGCCGGCCTTGTTGAGCTCGGCCTGCGGCACCTGGGTGGCGATCGGGTGCTGTTCACTGATGCGCAGCGCATCCTCGGCCAACAGATCGGTAAAGGGATTCTGCTCCTGCCTGAGCTGGGCATAGGTGGTGATGCGGCCGTCGAAGGCCGGCACGCGCCGTTCCACGTCGCCCGCCAGGCGTTCGCGCAGCCGGCGCAATGGATCCACCAGCGCCAGCAGCACGGCGCTGGCAAGCGCCAGCACCAGCAGCACGCGGAAGGCATTGATGGTGGTGGAGGAAAAGCCGCTTTCCACCGCGAACCAGGCGCCTGCCGTGGCGACGACCAGCAATACCAGCGCGGTAATGGCCGCGCCCTGCAGCAGGCTCAGCGTGCGCAGGCGCTTGCGGAAGGATTCCAGGTACAGGTCGAGTCTTGCCGTGGCGTTCATCACAATGATCCTGTCTTGACGTTCAGGTAGCGATTGCCGAGCAGCGATTCCGCCAGTGCCAGCAGCACCAGGAGAATCAGGAAAATGCGCCATATCTCGATGGCATCGGGTTCAGCCTCCCGGCTCAGCGGGTCCACCACCAGGGTAGTGTTGGCATTGGCGGCCGTGCCGCTCACGCTGCTCTGCCAGTTCTGCAGAGCCTGTTCCGACATGGGGCTGGGATCGGATTCACGGGGATCGGCGTTGACCGCAACCAATACTTCGCCCCCCGGAGTGTAGACCTGATAGTAGCCGGTTTTGTTCAAGGGTACATCCTGGGAGCGGGTGGTGTCCTGCAGCGAGAGCAGGTTTTCACCGTCCGGATCCACCACCTGGCCGGAAGCGCCGCCGGTCTGGGAGAGCTGTAGATAGCCGCCCACCACCTGGTCTTTGCTCAGCAGTTGTTCGTTGGACAGATACCGCGCCACCTCGGCCATGAAGCTGACGAATACCGGTTTTACCGGCAAGTCGGAGCTGGAATTGTCGAGCGCGGTGGTCAGCAGCAGCACGCGTCCGGCGCCCAGGGAACGCTCCACCAGCACCGGATTGTCGGCATTCTGGGCGATCAGCACGCGGTCGTCCGGGCCCAGGGTGGGGCGCAGCACGCGCGCGTTGATGTTGGTCCAGCCGGCGCTCTCGCGCAGGATGGGATGGCTGGAATCGATGCGGGTGATGCCGAGGTGCAGGGCGCGGCCGTCATTGCCCACCTGCGGTCCCTGCAGGGCATAGCCGAGCAGCGGCAGGGCGGAAAGGCCCTGCGTGCGCGGGCCGCTGGCGGCGAATACCGAACCGCCGCCCTGCACGTAGTCGCGCAGC
Source organism: Hyphomicrobiales bacterium (assembly GCA_035555995.1). Lineage (GTDB taxonomy): Bacteria > Pseudomonadota > Gammaproteobacteria > Pseudomonadales > Pseudohongiellaceae > CAILUG01. The sequence continues at coordinate 2,057 of DATMFX010000139.1, forward strand.
GCGCCCTCGAGCGTGCCGCTGACGCTGCCGATGTCTTCGATTACCAGCCAGGGGTAGCGCTGCATCACGCGCGGGTCGAAATCCGCCAGGTTCATGGCTTCCACCTCATAGCCGCGCGGCGCGGTTTCCAGCGCGGCGCTCACGTAGGTAACGCCAAGCGAGGCGGGATCTTCGGTGAGCAGCAGCACCGGGGCCGGTGGCGAGTTGTCGAACACCGCATGGCGGGTATCGTCGTCCGGCAGGGCATCGCCCGGGCTCAGGCTGACGTCGAGGCGGTTGTCGCCTTCCGCGAACTCGATGTCGGGAAAGCGCGCCACGAACAGGCCGTTGCCCCCATGGCTGACGTTCTGGCGCTGCACTTCCTCGCCGTTGACGCGCAGCGTGGCGGTGTAGTCGCGTGCCTCGTCGCTCTGGTTCCAGGCCTGCAGCGTGGCCACCACGGTATCGCGGCTTTCCACCAGCACGCTGGCCACCGCCACGTTGGCGCGCGCAGGCATGGCCACGTTGCGCACGTCGAGGGTGAGCGGGCGGCCGTTGATCACGTCGGGAATCATGTCGGCGAAGCGCACGGCGGTGGCGTTCTGCTGAAAGTCGCTGACCAGGTGCAGCACGAAATTGGCCTGGCTTTGTGCGATGAGGCCGTCGAGCGCGGAAATCATGGTGCCGTAGTCCAGGTGGCCTTTGTCGGGCGCAAGCCCCGCCACCAGGGCGCGCAGGGCATCACGATCGGCGGTGGGGCCGGACAGCGTGCGCACCGTGCCGCTTGCCGCGTAGAGGCTGGCGATGTCATCGCTGCCCATGGCGGCAAGGATGTCGTTGGCCTGGGCTTGCGCGGCGGCAAAGCTGCCGTCGGCGCGCATCGACAGC
>DATMFX010000140.1:0-13021 GCA_035555995.1 Hyphomicrobiales bacterium
GCGTTGCGGGTGCGGGAGGTTTCGACCATGGAATGTAAGAGGCCTGAGGCGCTGTGGGCAAGATTCGATTGACAGCAGCCTAGCAGGGCTGGTCAAATAAGTCATCAGTTGTTGACATACATCGGCTGCCGCGTTCTGCGGCGGCCATCTTGTGTCTCTGTCTGATGCATCCATCAGGTGTCTCTATCAGGAGTTCTCAATGATTGCTTTGCGCCTGCAAACGGCCTTCGTATGGCTCGTTTCTCTGTTTCTTTTGGCTTCCTGCAGCGAACCTCCCGCCACCCAGGGCGGCGCCGCGGCGCCCCAGGTGACAGTGGCGCGGCCTCTGCAACGCAGCATCACGGATTGGGATGGTTTCGTGGGCCAGTTCCAGGCGGTGCAGCAGGTGGACATCCGCCCGCGCGTCAGTGGCTACGTGGTGGAAGTGGCCTTTGCCGATGGCGCCGTGGTGGAGAGGGGCGATCTGCTCTTCCGCATCGATCCGCGTCCCTTCGAGGCGGTGCTGCAGCAGGCCAAGGGCCAGTTGCAGAGCGTGAAGACCCGCGTGGAAAACCAGCGCAAGGAACGCGATCGCGCCCAGAGCCTGTTGCCGCTGCAAGCGGTCAGCCAGGAAGAATATGACAGTCTCGAGGCCGCGGTGCTCGGCGCTGAAAGCGATCTGCAGGCCGCCACCGCCAATGTGCAGGCCGCCCAGCTCAATGTGGATTTCACCCGCATCACCGCGCCGGTGGCCGGGCGCATGTCCTACCGCCGCATCGACGTGGGCAACATCGTCAAGGCCGATGAAACGCTGCTGACCACGCTGGTGTCGATGGATCCCATCCAGTTCGTGTTCCAAGGGTCGGAAGCCATGTACCTGCGCTACAAGCGTGACAACGCCCACGGCATGGGCGGCTCGCCGGTGCGCATCCGCCTGCAGGACGAAACCGACTACGGCTGGGACGGCAAGCTGGAGTTCTTCGACAACGCCATCAGCGCCGGCTCCGGCACCATCCGCGGCAGGGCGCTGGTGGACAATCCCGACGGCTTCCTGGTGCCCGGCATGTTCGGCCATCTGCAGTTGCAGGCGGCGGCGCCTTACATGGGCATCCTGCTGCCGGACGATGCCATCGCCACCCGCGGCGCGCAGCGTATCGTCTACGTGGTGGGTGCCGACAGCGTGGTCAAGGCGGTGCAGGTGGAACTGGGGCCGCTCAACGACGGCCTGCGCGTGATCCGTTCCGGCCTCGACGGCAGCGAGCGCGTGGTGGTCAGCGGCTTGCAGCGTGTGTTCCCGGGCAGCGCCGTGGACGCGGTGGAAAGCAACCTCGCTGCGATTACCGCACGCTGAGCACCCACCTGCCTGCATTACGGCACCAGCCGCCGATTCCAGAGGATCGTATGCCATGCGCATGACTCATTTCTTCGTCGAACGCCCGATTTTCGCTACCGTGATTGCTATCGTGATCACGCTGGTGGGCGCGTTTGCCTATCCCTTGCTGCCGATTTCGCAGTTTCCCCAGATCGCGCCGCCCGCCATCAGCGTGAGCGTGATGTATCCGGGCGCCTCGTCGGAAGTGATTTCCGAAACCGTGCTGGCGCCGTTGGAACAGCAGATCAACGGCGTCGAGAACATGCTCTACATGACCTCCACCGCGGTGGTGGCGGGGCAGTCGCAGATTTCGGTGTTCTTCGAGCAGGACACCGATCTCGATACCGCGCAGGTGCTGGTGCAGAACCGCGTGGCGGTGGCCGAGCCGCGCCTGCCCGAGCAGGTGCGCAACCTCGGTGTTTTGGTGTCGAAACAGGCGCCGGGCTTTTTGACCCTGCTGACCTTGAGTACTGCCGACCCCGGCATCGACATCGAATACCTCGGCAATTGGGCCAACACCACGGTGCGCGATCGCCTCTTGCGCATCGACGGCGTGAGCGACGTGCGCGTGTTCGGCGGCGGCGACTATGCGATGCGCGTGTGGATCGATCCTGACCGCGCCGCGCTGCGCAATCTCACCGCCAACGAAATCGTCGGCGCGCTGCGCAGCCAGAACATCCAGGTGGCCGCCGGCAGCATCGGCCAGCGCCCCGTGTCCGAAGGCCCCGCCGCGTTCCAGTTGCCGATCCAGGTACAGGGGCGGCTGGAAGATCCGGCCGAATTCGAAAACATCATCCTGAAGGTGAGCGAAGAGGGCGCCATCACCCGCCTGCGCGACGTGGCCCGTGTCGAAATCGCGCGCCAGGATTACAGCGTCAACGCCTTCGCCGGCGACCTGCCCACCGTGGGCATGGCCATCATTCCGCAGCCGGGCACCAACGAGCTGGCGGCTTCCAATACGGTGCTGGCAGAAATGAACGCCATGCAGGCCACCATTTTCCCGCCCGGCGTCAGCTACAGCGTGCCGTGGAACCCGAGCCAGTTCGTGGCGTCCTCGATCGAAGCGGTGCAGCACACCTTGTTCGAAGCCATGATCCTGGTGGTCGTGGTGGTGGTGGTATTCCTGCAGACCTGGCGCGCCGCCATCATTCCGATCGCCATCATTCCGGTGGCGCTGGTGGGCACCATGGCGATCCTGCTGGCGCTCGGCTACACGCTCAACACGCTGGCGATGTTCGCGCTGGTGCTGTCGGTGGGCATCGTGGTGGATGACGCCATCGTGGTGGTGGAAAACGTGGAGCGCAACATCCGCGCCGGCATGAGCCCACGCGAAGCCGCACACCGCACCATGGACGAAGTGGCCGGCGCGCTGATCGCCATCGGCCTGGTGCTGCTCTCGGTGTTCGTGCCCACGGCGTTCGTGTCCGGCATTCCCGGACTGTTCTATCGCCAGTTCGCCGTCACCATTTCCGGCACCGCGGTGATCTCGCTGCTCATGTCGTTGACCCTGACGCCGGCGCTGGCGGCGCTGCTGCTGCGTCCGCACAATGAAGCGGAAGAACTGGCGCACGTGCCGCGCTGGCTGCTGCCGCTCAAGCGCCTGGGCCATCGCTTCAACCACGGCTTCGACCGCCTGGAGAGCGCCTATGCCCGGCTCACCTCCAAAACCGTGCGCCGCACCAGCGCCATGCTGTTGCTGTACGGCGGTTTGCTGATATTGACCACCTGGCGTTTCGTGGCCACGCCCGGCGGCTTCATCCCCGAACAGGACCAGGGCGCGCTGATCGGCGTCATCACGCTGCCGCCTGGTTCCGCCGGCGTGCGCACCGACGCGGTGATGCGCGAAGCCATGACGCTGGCCCAGGACACCCCCGGCGTGGCCGAAGTGGTGGCGTTTTCGGGCTACAACGCTGCAAGCTCGTCGCAGGAATCCAACAGCGGCGCGCTGTTCATGCGCCTGACCGATCCGGTGGAACGCGCCAACGCCGGCATGTCGGCGCTGACGCTCAGCCAGCAGCTCATGGGCAAGCTCGGCTCTATTCAAGGCGCCAGCATCATCGTCATTCCGCCGCCCACCGTGCAGGGCATGGGCAACGGCGGCGGCTGGCGCATGATGATTCAGGACCAGTCGGGCAACAATTACCAGGCGCTGGAAGAAGCCGCCAACGCGCTGGTGGCCGCCACCGCGGACGTGCCGGAAGTGGCGGGCGTGTTCAACCAGTTCAACACCGGCGCGCCGCGCCTGTATGGCGACCTGGACCGCGACAAGGCACAACTGCTCGGTGTGCAGCCGGCCGACGTGTTCAACACCATGAACGTGTACCTGGGATCGCTGTACGTGAACGACATCAACCTGTTCGGCCGCACCTACCAGGTGATCGCCCAGGCCGACACCAATTACCGCGATGACAGCGACGACATCCTCAACCTGCAGGTGCGTTCGCAAAGCGGCGAAATGGTGCCGCTCTCCGCCGTGGTCAACCTGCAGGAGGATGCCGGCCCCACCCGCGTGGTGCGTCACAACCTGTTCCCGAGTGCCGACGTGCGTGGCCAGCCGGCGCCGGGCTATTCCTCGGTGCAGGCCCTTGCGGCCATGGAAGCACTGGCGGCGCAGGTGCTGCCGCAGGGCATGACGTTCGAATGGACCGACATCGCCTACCAGGAAAAACTGGCGGGCGACACCGGCATGATGGTGTTCGGCCTCGCGGTGGTGTTCGTGTTCCTGGTGCTGGCGGCGCAGTACGAAGCCTTCATGCTGCCGCTGTCGGTGATCCTGATCGTGCCGATGTGTCTGTTGGCCGCGATCATCGGCGTCAACCTGCGCAGCATGGACAACAACATCCTGACTCAGGTGGGGCTAGTGGTGCTGATCGCGCTTGCCGCCAAGAACGCCATTCTCATCGTGGAATTCGCGCGGCAGTACGAAGAGCGCGACGGCATGTCGCGTTTCGACGCGGCGATCGCCGCCGCGCGCACCCGCCTGCGGCCGATCCTGATGACTTCGTTTGCCTTCATCCTCGGCGTGCTGCCGCTGGCAATCGCCCAGGGCCCGGGTTTCGAAATGCGCCAGGCACTCGGCACCGCGGTGTTCTTCGGCATGTTGGGCGTGACCGTGTTCGGTCTGGTGTTCACCCCGGTGTTCTACGTGGTGTGCCGCGCGTTCGTGGCGCGCAAGCATGAACAACAGCAGTTGGCGCAACCGGAGCAGTTGCAGGGAGAAACGCCATGAAAGCACGTCGTGTCCCTAACATGAGCGGCCGCGGCGCGCTGGCACTTGCCTTTGCCCTGGGCCTGGCGGGCTGCGCTGTGGGCCCCGATTACCAATCCGCGCTGGATGAAGCGCCGGGCCAGGCCGCCTTCGTCAACGGCACCGCGGCAGAGTTCAGCGCCGCGCAAGTCTTGCAGACCGATTGGTGGCGTCTGTACCAGGACCCCGCGCTCGATGCGTTGGTGAACGAAGCCCTGGCGGCCAACCGCGACCTGCGCGTTGCCGCCGCCAACCTCGAACGTGCCGAGGCGCTGTGGCGTGAAAGCCGCACGCCACTGCTGCCGTCCACCACGGTGAACGCCAGCGAAACCTACAGCCGCCAGAACTACTTTTTCGGCGACGCGCCGCTGTCCACGCAGAACAACATCTACAACGCCAATCTCAGCATTGCGTATCAGGTGGATCTGTTCGGCCGCGTGCGCCGCGCCATCGAAGCCGCGCGCGCTGATGCCCAGGCGGTGCGCGCCGCCTACGAAAGCACCCGCATCACCGTGGTGGGCGCCGTGGTCAGAAGCTACGCTGCCGCCTGCCACGCCAACCGCCAGCTGACGGTGGCGGAGCAGAACCTGCAATTGCAGAGCGACCGTCTGGCGCTTACCCGCAACCTGCTCGATGCCGGGCGCGGCACCGCCATGGAAGTGGCCACCGGCGCCGCGCAACAAGCGCAAACCCGGGCCCTGATTCCGCAACTGCGCGCCAACCGCCAGGCCGTGCTGTATCAACTGGCCGCCCTGCTTGGCCACACCCCCGACCAGGTGCCGCCTGCAGCAATGGCCTGCGAAAGCGCGCCCACGTTGCAGGCACTGATTCCGGTAGGCGATGGCGCCCAACTGCTGCGCCGCCGCCCCGACGTGCTGCAGGCCGAACGCAATCTGGCCGCCGCCACCGCCCGCATCGGCGTGGCCACCGCCGAGCTCTATCCCAACGTCAGCTTCGCCGCCGGCATCGGCTCCGCGGCGCAGGCAAGCGGCGATCTGTTTTCCAGCGACACCGAAATCTGGAACTACGGCCCCTCTCTCAGCTGGGTATTCCCCAACATCACCGGTGTGCGCGCCCGTATCCGCCAGGCTGAAGCCAGCACTGAGGCCGCACTCGCCCGCTTCGATGCCGCCTGGCTCGATGCCCTGCGCGAAACCGAAACCGCCATGACCAGCTACCTGGAAGCCTTGCAACGCCGCGCAGCGTTGGCGGAAGTCAGCCAGCACAGCGATGATGCCGCACGTCTCGCCCAGCTGCGCTTCAACGCCGGCCAGCTGAACTACCTCGACGTCCTGCAAGCCGAACTCAACGCCGTCAACGCCCGCATCGGCCTCGTCGCCGGCGACGCCGAAATTTCAGCGCTTCAGGTAGATCTCTTCCTCGCCCTGGGCGGCGGCTGGAGCGCGGACCAGGAATAGATTACGTGGTCCGCATCGAGGTCGGCGCCTCTGACATCTCTTTTTGCCTTATAACGAAGCATTGCCGTGCGTAACTACGATGCTCGGGGCTTGCCGTCGTGTGGCCAGACAGGCCTTCGGGGGGCGGTGATGGCCAGGGATGGCCATCACCGAGCGCACAGGGATGTGCTTGTAGCGTACCCCCGAAGGCCTGTCTGGCCACGCGACGGCAACAGACTCGAAGCGGACCACTGCTGTCATCAACCCAATTTGTTCCACAACGAAAAATCCAACACCAGATTCCCCTCGAACCCCTTCTTATTGGCCAACGGCACCCGGCACAACCCCGTCTCAGGATCCAACGTCATATCCCGCCCCAAACTCTCACTCCACTGATCCGACAACACATACCGCAGCCGCCACCCGTCACTCTTGACCGTCGCCCGAATGGTAATTGCCTCATCGAACAACACCTCCGCCGGAAAACGCTTCCCCGTCTGCAATATCTGGTAGTCGGTGGAACGCACGGTCAGCTTCAGCCCGAACACCATCGTATTGCCCACCTCGATCTTCGCCGAATCGAGAAAGATCGAAAACAGCACCGGACTGCGCACCTTGGCCGCTGTCGTGCCCTTCGGTGGAAACAGCTCATCGAAACTGCGGAAGATCGCCGAGGAATCATCGGCCCGCCGCTCGGTCAGGTTCACGTTGAAGGCGCCGCGCGGCGTTACCGTGGCCTCGAACAGATAGGACGCGCGCACCGCCAGCCCTTTGTTCTTTGCCTCTTCCACACGCGGCGGCAACGGCACGCAATCGGTTTCCAGCATGCCCGTCACGTAGGTATCGCCGAACAGGAAACGCACCAGGTTCTGGTAGCCTTCCTCCGAATTCACCAGGCCGAAATCGCCGCTGTGGCTGCGGTACACGAACGCGCGCGGCGCGTCCTGCACCGTGGCATTCTCGATCTTCACCAGGCCGTCGCTCATCGGGCCGATGCCGAGCCGCGCCAGGTTGTAGTCGCGGTGGTTGGTGCCCACCAGGCAGAAGAAACGCTTGGGATCGAAACGCTCGTTGAGGTTGTCCACCCGTTCGCTGTTCTTGGGCAGGCCCAGGTATTCCGCCATGCGCTTGCGGCTGAAGTTGTTGGCATCGAACAGGCCAAGCGCGGAGGGCACGTTGAGGCCGAACACGCGCACGTCGATGCCGTTGTGCGGCGTGCCGTAGGTGAACACCTTGTCCACCAGTGCCTTGGCCTCCGGTGAGCCCACCGCGTCGTTCTGCAAAAAGCAGCGGCTGATCAGCCCGCCCATCGAATGCGCCACCAGGTAGACCTTGAAGCGTTTGCGCGCCTCGGCATCGTCGCCGCACACCTGCTCGCGCAAGGTGAGCACCAGTTGCGACAGGCCCTCCGCCGCTTCGGCGATGCTCGGGGTATCGCCCTCGCCGAGCTGCTTGGAGCCCTGGTCGTAATAACGGTAGATCACCACGCTGCGGGCGGGCAGGGGGCCTTGCACTGGCTGGCCGTCGCGATAGGCGTCACAGTACTGGTAGTCCTTGATCAGGCGCACCAGAGGGGATTCGAAGATGTGCCGCGAAATGCTGCGGTCCCACTCCTGTTTGATCTTGGTCGACCCCAGGTTGAAGCCCATGTAGGGCGTGGCCACGGTAGCCTCGATCTCGTTTTGCGTCATGGCATAGCCACGCACGTAGATGATGGGATAGTAGGGATGCTGCAGGGCTGGCATGGGGCCTCCTGTGGGCGTGGGCTCGAAAGCGCGAGTATAGGACGCGCCGGAGCCTGGGCAAGCGGGCGGACGGCGGTGCATCGCCGGACTTGCCGAAGGCGGCGCAAGTCGGCTTCTGGTTGCCGCGCCGCTCCTGCTATCATCGCCCGCTGCCATTACACCGGAGTCAGCGCACGCCCATGAAAACCAGCACCGACCGCATCCTCACCACCCACGTCGGCAGCCTGCCGCGCTCCGACCAGCTTTCCGCCCTGCTGCAGCAAAAGGAACACGGCGAAGACGTGGACCAGGCTCACTTCGAAGCCGTCTTGCGTGACGAAGTGGCCGCGCTGGTGCACCAGCAGCACGCGGCCGGCGTGGACGTGGTGAGCGATGGCGAGCTGAGCAAGATCGGCTACGCCACCTACATCAAGGACCGCCTCTCAGGCTTCGGCGGCAACCGTCCCCGCAAACCCGCGCTCGACCTGCAGCCCTTTCCCGAATACATGGAAAAAATGGCGTTGGTGGCCGGCAAGCAGAGCTTCAAGCGCATGTGCTGCATCGGTCCGATCCAGGTGACCACCACCGCACCGCTGGAATTCGACCTGGCCAACTTCCGTGCCGCGCTCGAGGGCAGCGGCGTTACCGACGCCTTCCTCAACGCCGCCTCGCCCGGCGTGGTGTCCGCCTTCCAGCCCAACGATTTCTACCCCAGCCACACCGACTATCTCGACGCCATCGCCACCGCCATGCGCGGCGAATACGAAGCCATCGTCGACGCCGGTTTCGTGCTGCAGGTGGACTGTCCCGACCTGGCCATGGCACGCCACACCGGCTTCCAGGATTTGAGCGAAGCCGAATTTTTGCGTCAGGCGGAACAACAGGTGGAAGCCCTCAACGCCGCACTGGTCAACATCCCCGCCGACCGCCTGCGCATGCACGTGTGTTGGGGCAACTACGAAGGCCCCCACACCGCGGACATCGATCTGGCGAAGATCCTGCCGATCATCTTCAAGGCCAAGCCTTCGGCGATCCTGTTCGAAGCCTCCAACCCGCGCCATGCCCATGAGTGGGCGGTGTGGCAGCAGGCCCGCATTCCCGACGACAAGATCCTGGTGCCCGGCGTGGTCGATTCCACCTCCAACTACGTGGAACACCCCGACCTGGTGAGCCAGCGTATCCGCCAGTTCGCCGACATCGTGGGGCGCGAGCGCGTCATCGCCGGCACCGACTGCGGTTTCGCCACCTTCGCGGGCGTCGGCAAGGTGGACGCCAAGATCGTCTGGAAAAAACTCGAAGCGTTGGCTGAGGGGGCGCGGCGCGCGAGTGCTGAATTGTTTTAAGGGGGATGGGGTGGTCCGCATCGGGATCGCGAGCCTCTGTCGTTCCTTTTGACCATCCAGGGGACGCTGCAAGCACATCCCTTTGCCGCTCTTTGATGGCCATCCCTGGCCATCAAAGAGCCGGCAGGGATGCCCTCGTGGCGTACCCCCGAAGGCCTCTCTGGCCAGGTGGCTGCAACAGACTTGATGCGGACCACTGGTCAATGCCCCAAACTCCAACAGCCCGATAGCAATACCGAACCCCCCTCAATCCGATATCCCCAAATAAATTTCACCCCGAACCCAACCCAGTACCCAAAGCCAGCAAAATAAAACCCAATAAAACCAAAACACTCCTCCCCACCTTTAACTTTTCAATAACCGTTTAATAACCGTTAATTTTCCCCTCTCTCCCCTAACTGCAATAGCATCGCCCCTCCTCGCGCGCGTGGCGCCGTCTGCATCCATTCCGCAGAACCGGCGGCGCTGCCCCTCCACGAGCTCCACCATCGTCACAGGGGAAGTCCATGCCCGACCAAGCCACTGAGCCCGGCACCAGCCGCGCCAACACCGTCAGCAACACCCGAGCCCTCGTCTGCTACGCACTCGGCGTCGCCGCCGGCCTCATACTGGGCGGCATCAGCCTCTTCAACGCCCGCGGCACCACCACCAATCGCGTCCCGGAAGAAAACCTCGCGCTGGTCAACCAGCGCCCCATACTGCGCAGCGACTTCAGAGACCAGCTTGAAGCCGAAACCGGCCATCCCCTGGCCGAGAGCACCCGCGAGGAGCAGTTGCGCGTGCTGGACGAAATGATCCGCGAGGAACTGTTCGTGCAGCGTGGGCTGGAACTCGACTTTGCCGAAACCGATCCTGAGACCCGCTATGCCCTCTATGCCATCGTCGAAGCGCAGATACTGGCCGGAGTGACCACCGGCAGCGCCAGCGAGGAACAGCTCCGCGCCTACTACGACAGCCACCGCGACGAATTCCAGACCGAAGGGCAGCTGACCGTGCACCATCTGATCCAGCATGCCGGCAACCAGGATTTGGCCCGGCAGGCGGCCCAGGCCCTGCGTGACGGCATGCCGCTGGAGGAAGCCAAGCAGAATTTCGAGCTCGAGGAAGCCGAGTTCTATGCCGACGACTTCTACTACGCCGCCCGCGCCCATCTGGGTGACGCCCTGTTCGACGCCGCGCAGGCGCTGGCGCCGGGCGAGGTATCCGAACCGCTGGCGCAGGAAGACGGCTACCACCTGGTGCAATTGGTGCGCCAGCGCCCACCGCAGGCACAAAGCTACGAACAGGCGGGCACGGAAGTGCAGAGCCGTTTCTACCGCAGCGAGAAGAATCGGGTGATGAACAACATGATGGATTTCCTGCGCAGCCGTTCCAACATTCTCATCGCCGATGACTACAGCAGCGATTACAACCCCGCCGACTTCCAGGACAACTACTGATGCGCCGCGCCCTCTTTCATAGCCTGCTGTGTTTCACGCTGGCGCTGTGCGCCTTGCCGGCCCAGGCCCATACCCTCAGTGAAAGCCTCAGTTCCTGGTTTATCCAGGGCAACCTGGTGCAGGTGCAGTTCACCGTGCCCGAGCTGGAAGCCAAGCGCCTTTCGGCCTCCGGCAACGACGTGCCCCCGGCGCGTGAGGTGGGCCAATACTTGACCGAACGGTTGCGCGTGAACGCCGACGGCGAACCCTGCGCGATGACGCAAACCGCGCAGGCGCTGACCGCGTTGGGCGGCTTCCAGCGTTTCGAGCTGGCGTTCGAATGTCCCACGGCTACTGGCATCGTGCTGCAGTCGGACGTGTTCTACGACCTGGTGCCCACCCACACCAATTTTGCCCAGGTCGAGCATGACGGCCGTTTTTCCGAGCATTTGCTTACCGACGATTCACGCGAACTGGCGCTCGATGGCGAAGGCGGCGAGGGCGATCTTGCCAGCGCCGGACTGCTCAAATACCTGGAGATGGGCATCATGCACATCTTCACCGGTATCGATCACATGTCCTTCATGCTCGGCCTGGTGTTGATCTCGCGCAAGGTGCGGGATCTCCTGATCGTGATCACCGGTTTCACCATCGGCCACAGCTTCACGCTGGCGCTTGCCGTCACCGGCATCCTGCGGCCGGACGGGCAGTACATCGATGCGCTGGTGGCATTCACCATTGCCATGATCGGCGCGGAGAACATCGGCGACAGCACGCATCGGCCGTTCTGGGTGGCGTTGGTGATGGGCGGCATCCTGCTGCTGATGGCGGCGGCGCGCGAGTTGGGGCTGGGTATCCTGGGCGTTACGCTGCCCACGTTGCTGTTGATCGGTGCCGCGCTGTTCGGCTCCAGTTACCTCATGCTTACCGGCTACGCCCGCGATGCGGCGCGCATCCGCCTGGTGATGACGCTGGTGTTCGGGCTGATCCACGGTTTCGGCTTTGCGTCCAATCTCCTGGAGCTGCAACTGCCCAAGGAGAAGCTGGCGCAGCTTTTGGTGGGCTTCAACCTGGGGGTGGAAATCGGGCAGGTGACGGTGGTGCTGGTGGCCATCGGCGTGGCACGGCTGCTGTCGAAGATGCACCTGGCCATGCCGCGTCCGCTGTTCACCGACCTGGCCGCTGGCTTCCTGGTGGCGGAAGGTTTCTATTGGTTCATCTCCCGCAGCATGGTCTGGGGGTGACAAGCGCGATGGCCTGCGCATGGACGCGCGGCCACCATTGCGATTATGCTCGGTCCCTCGCACGGCTCGAACGGGACCATAACAATGACAAGTGCCGCCTCCCTCCGTCGTATCGCCTGTTTTACCTGCCTGCTGCTCGCTGGCGCCGCCCAGGCGCAGCAGGAAGGCCCGCCGCTTGGCCCCGGCCCCTGGATTTTCGACACCTATGAGCAACCCTACGTGCGGGTGTCGGTGGTCGCCGATGGCCTCGATCATCCGTTTGGCCTGGAATTCATCCCCGGCACCATCACGGCCGCCAATCCGCTTGGCGACATCCTGATCAGCGAACGCACCGGTAAGGTGCGGCTCTACCGCAATGGCCAGCTGCAGGCGGAGGCGGTGGCGGACCTGAAGGACCACTTTTCACTGGAACAACTGTTCGATATCGAATTGCATCCGGATTTTGCCCGCAACGGCCTGGTGTACTTCACCTATATCGAAACCGCGCCGCGCCCCGATGGCAGCCAGGGCTACTGGGCCAATACCGCGCTGGCACGGGGGCACTGGGACGGGCAGCGTCTGGACAACCTGGAAACCGTGTTCGAGGCCCAGGCGTGGAGCGGCAACTTCGGCGGCGCTTCCTCGCGCCTGCATTTCCTGGCCGACGGCACGCTGCTGTTCGGGGTGTCGCATCGCCTTGACGAAGAAGCGCCGCAGCGGCTCGATTCCCACATCGGCAAGATATTGCGCCTGAACGACGACGGCTCGGTGCCGGCCGACAACCCCTACATCGGCGTCGAAGGCGCGCTGCCAGAAATCTACAGCTGGGGCATCCGTTCGGTGATGGATTTCGCCACGCATCCCCAGACCGGTGCCATCTGGGAACTGGAAAACGGCCCCCAGGGCGGCGACGAAGTGAACATCCTGCAGCCCGGCGCCAACTACGGCTGGCCCATCGCCACCTACGGCCGCGACTACGACGGCACCTATTTCAACCCGCTGCCCTGGGTGGAAGGCACCGAGCGTCCGGTGGTCGCCTGGCTGCCGTCCATCACCGTGGCGGGCATGAACTTCTACACTGGCACGCGGTTTCCCAAATGGCAGGGCAATCTGTTCGTCACGTCCATGATCAAGGGCCGCGTGCCCGGCACTGGCCACCTGGAACGGGTGGTTTTCAATGAAAACGGCGAAGTGCAGCGCGAGGAAATGCTCAATGGCCTGCGCCAGCGCATCCGCTACGTGGTGCAGGGGCCGGATGAGCTCTTGTACCTGCTCACCGACCACAGCCAGGGCGCGCTGTTGCGGGTGGAACCGCTGG
>DATMFX010000141.1:0-5819 GCA_035555995.1 Hyphomicrobiales bacterium
CACCATTTCCTGTGCCAGATTGAGCAGCAGTTCCTGATCGGCCGTAACCGGCGAACACACGGGATCACGCTGCACGGTGCCATTGCCGCCCTGCGGCACCGCAGTGGTGGCGGCGCAGCCTGTCAGGAGGCCCAGTGTCACGATGCCGCATAGGTGATGCAGTTTCATCCCGCAATGCCTCCAAGTGCCTTGAAAATTGCGATGAATCCCGGCCCGGCCAACACGATGAGCAGCGCCGGAAACAGGAACGCCACCATCACGCCCGACATTTTCGCCGACAGTTTCGACACCACTTCCTGCAGCGCCAGCATGCGCCGCTCGTCGAGCAGCGCCTTGAAATTGCGCAGCGAATTCATGGCGCCGCCACCCTGGCGCAGCAGTTGTTCCAGAATGCCGATGCAGTCCTTCAGTTCGTCCACGTCCGTTACCTGCGCCATGGCGCGCAATTCGCCGCCAAGCTCCAACCCGCCATCGACGCGCGCCAGCACCACGCGTAATTCACGGGTAAGCTGCGGCAGTATCCTTTCGCCTTCGTTGACCAGGATGCGCAGCGCCTGTTCCACCGTCATGCCCACTTCGAAGAACATGCGCAGCAGCGGAATCATGGTGGACACTTCCATCGCCAGCTGGCGCTTGCGGCGCGCCACCGCGGCCACCAGCAGCCGCTTCGGCAACAGCAGCGCCGCTCCCATCACCAACAACACCACCAGCCAATTCACGCTGAGTTCCGGCCGCCAGAGGTAATAAAGCGCAAGCAGCAAGGCCGCCACCACCGGCAGGCCCGTTTGCGCCGCCAGGAACAGCGCGCGCTGCCCCGCGCGGCGCCAGCCCAGCTGATCGAGCAACACCGGCACTTCGGGGTCCAGGTTCCAGCGCCCGCCATTCTGGCCGAACAACTGCAACAGCCCTGCGCCCAAGCCCGCTTCGAGGCGTCCGCTTGCGCCCATGCGCCGCGCCAGCAACAGCTCGCGCGCGCGCACCTGCAGGCCCGCCGCGAAGAACACCATGGAGGCGCAACACATCAGCAGGGAGCAGGCGAAGAAGAAATACATGCTAGATGCTCCGCAGCATGCGCCACAGGCTGTAGCAGCCGAGCGCCTGCAGTGCCAGGGCCGTATACAGCATCAGGCGTCCCGTGCCATCGTTCCATAATCCCAGGAAGAAATCCGGGCTGGAAATGAAGATGTAGATGCCAAGCGCCGGCGGCATCACGCCAAGTACCCAGGCGCTGATACGGGTTTCACCGGTCATGGCGCTGAGCTGAATGCTGGCGCGTTCACGGTCGCGGATCAACACGATCAGGTTTTCGAACAGATCGCTGGCGTTGCCGCCGTAGCGCTGGTTGACCTTGATGCCTACCGCCAGCATGTGGATCTCGTCGCGGTCGTACAATTCGGCGAAGTCCGTCATCACGTCGCCAAGTGAAAGCCCCAGCTCGATGCCACGGCGGGCGCCGGACAGCGCCTCGCGCAAAGGATTCTCGCTGCGGTCGATCGCCATCAGCAAGGCATCCGGCACGCTGCGCCCGGATTTGAGGCTGCGGATGCAGTGATCCAGCAGCGCGGGCATCTGCGCCACCATGCGCTGCACGCGGCGCTGATAGCGCCAGCGCAACAGGCCATAGCCAAAACCCAGCATGGCAAGCAGCAGGATCAGCGCGCTCATGGCGCCGGCCACGAGCAGCACCAGGCTGAGCAGCGTCAACGCCGCCAGCAGCAGGACGCACATCAGCGGGGTCGACACGTCGAAGCCCGCCTGCAGCAACTGACGTTCGAATACGTTGCTCGGACGCCGCTTCACGAGGCCGTGGCGGGTTTCCCGCTCGATGCGTTCCAGCACCCGCTCGGATGCCGCCCGCCGGCGCCCCTTGGCCAGCAGGAGCAGGCCCAACGCAAGCAGCAACAGGCACAGGGCAAGCGACATGACGTTCATGCGAAACCCTCGTCTACTGGCGCCGCGCGTAGGCGCCGGTGCGCAGTTTTTCGCCGGCCGGGTTGAGCGAATCGCGCACGAAATCGCCGCTGACACGGTCCAGCTTGAACAGCACGTTGGTCACGTAGGTGTCTTCGCGCAACCCCACCACTTCCAGTATCTCCGCCACGCAGCGGCGGCCGTCCGGCAACCGGGCCAGCTGCACCACGACGTCGATGGCGGAGCACAGGGTTTGGCGCAAGGTTTTTTCCGCCACGCGCACGCCGGCCAGGCCCACCAGGGTTTCCAGCCTGAGCAGCGCGTCCTGCGCGCTGTTGGCATGCACGGTGGTCATGGAACCGTCATGGCCGGTGTTCATGGCGGTGAGCAGATCCAGCACTTCCTCGCCGCGAATCTCGCCAAGCACCAGGCGGTCGGGGCGCATACGCAGCGCGTTGCGTACCAGGTTGCGCGCCGGCACCTCGCCATGGCCATCGGCGTTCGGCGGCCGGGTTTCCAGCCGCACCACGTGATCGTGACACAGTTGCAGCTCGGCGGTGTCTTCGATAGTGACGATGCGCTCGCGCGGATCGATCAATTGGCTGAGCAGGTTGAGCATGGTGGTCTTGCCGGTACCGGTGCCGCCGCTGACCAGGATGTTGCAGCGGCGCACCACGCACTGCTGCAGAAAATCCAGCATGGATTTATCGAGCGAACGCGCAGCCAGGAGATCTACCCCACGCAGCAGGTCGCGGCGAAACTTGCGGATGGACAGGCAGGGGCCGTTGAGCGCGATCGGCGGAATCACCACGTTGACGCGGCTACCGTCGGGCAGGCGCGCATCGACCATCGGCGAGGATTCGTCCAGCCGGCGTCCAAGCGGCGCCAGAATGCGCTGGATCACGCGCAGCAGATGCTGATCGTCGATGAAGCGCAGGTCGGTCTGGTACAGCACCCCTTCGCGCTCCTGGAAGATATGGCGCGGACCGTTCACCAGAATCTCGGTCACGGCGCTGTCGCGCAGCAGGATTTCGAGCGGCCCGAAGCCCACCAGTTCGTCCACCAGCTCTTCGGCAAGATGGTCGATTTCGTAGCGCGACACTGCCAGCTGGCGCCGCCGCACGTAGCTCTGCACCTGTTCGAGCACGAACTGCGCCAGCGCGCCGCGGTTGCCTTCCAGCAGGTTTTCGCTTTCTTCCTCGAGCTGATCGATCACGTGACGATGCAGAATCGCCTTCAATTCATGCCCGCCGTTGCGGTAGGAAGGCGGCGCCTTGTCCTCGTCGCGGCCACCGCCGTAAAGCGTGAGAGGTGTGCTCATCGTTGTCCCCTGAGACGTTGCCAGAATCCAAGTCGTGGCTCCCTGCCCTGTGCCAATGTGCCGGCCAAGCGTTCGAGCGCGCGCGACAGCGGATCGCGCGGCGCCAGGTCATTCACCGCTATGCCCTGGTTGCGGCTTTCCAGACGCAGGGCCGCGCTGAGCGGCAGGCTGCCCGCCAGCGGCATGTCGAAACTGCGCGCCAGCGTGGCGGCGTCGGGTGCGGCCTTGTCGAGATAGCGGTCCACCACCAGCATGGCGTGGTCGAGCTTGATGCCTTCGTCGCGCCAGTGCTGCAGCAGGTTGAGGTTGCGGCGATTGCCCGGCACGCTCTGGTCCGCATACCACAGCAGGTGATCGGCCATGCCCACCAGGGTACGCACCAAGGTGCCGTCGCGCTGGCCGCTCATGTTGATGACGATGCGCCCGAAATATTGTTTCAGGCTGCCGAGCAGCAGGAACAGCTCCGAGGAATTGATGGTGCCGAACTGGAACGGTTCGTCGCCAAGCGGCAGCAGATGCAATCCTTCCGCATGCTGGGCAAAAGCGCTTTCGATGACACTGCTGTCGAGCCGGCGCAGGTTGCGGATGGCGTCCTCGAAATAAAACGTGCATTCCAGGCCAAGCACCGCCTGGCTTTCGCCGGAAGGCAGGCCGATGTCCATCAACAGTACCGCCTCGCCGTCTTCGCCGCACAATGTCAGTCCAAGGTGCGCCGCCACCAGTGCCGCATCGGCATCGGCCTGCGCGCCATACAACAGAATCACTTCCGCCTGTTCCATGGGCTGCGGCAGGCGCGGCATGCGGCTCAATTGCCGCCGCACCAATCCCAGCACTTCGCTGCCACGCTGGCCGGTGGTCAGAAAATCGCGCGCGCCGGCACGCATGGAGGCAATCACCAGGTCGCTGTCGTAGCCGTCGCCGATGGCGATCACCGCCACCAGCGGGCGCGCTTCGAGCAGGCTTTCGATCAGCGCGCACTGCTGTACCTGCTGCTGGCGGTCCACCGCCACGAACGCCACCGCGGCCTGCATGGTATCCACCAGGGCGCTGAGCTCCTCCAGGCTGTCGCCGGCGGCGATCACCTGGCCCAACGATATCAGCGAACCCTGCAGCCATTCGATCTGGCGGGCTTCAGTGGCGCATACCACGAAATTACCGATCATGGCCGACCTCAACGCGACAGGCCGCGTTGTTCGAACGCGTCCCGGTTATGGAACAACTGCTCGAAAAACGTGGGTTGGGTGGCGGGCAGATCACTGCCCGGCAGCGCCGGCAATTCCGCGTCGGCCGCCAGCGGCTGCACCAGATGCGGGGTGACGATCATCAACAGTTCGCGTTCCTCGCGGTCGATGCGCGACGAGCGGAAAAACGCGCCGAGAATGGGCACGTCGCCTAGGCCGGGCAGCTTGTCCACCACGTTGGAATCGCGCGTGCTCACCAAGCCACTGATGACGAAGCTTTCGCCGTTTGCCAGTTGCACGTTGGTGTCGGTGCGGCGTATGCGCAGCGAAGGCACCGCGGTGCCGCCGATGGTCACGCCGTTGGTAAAGTCCAGCTCACTCACTTCCGGCGCCACTTTGAGCACGATGCGGTCGCGGTTCACCACCGTGGGCGTGAGACTCAGACGTACCCCGTATTCCTTATATTGAATGGAAAAGGAATTGCTGGCGGCGGTGGGCACCGGCACCGGGAATTCACCGCCGGCGAGAAAGCTCGCACTCTGCCCGCTCATGGCCACCAGGCTGGGACGCGCAAGGGTGTAGGCATAACCGCTGCTTTCCAGCGCGTTGAGCGCGGCAAGCACTTTGTCGCTGCCGCCGCCCCACACGATGTTGAAACCCGCATCGCTCAACGGCATCGGCAAGCCCGGCGTCAGATTGCCCACGCTGCCGATCGGCACGGCGCCTGGCGCGGTGCCGGGCGAACCCAACAGAAAATTACGCGAGCCCGCGCCCAGCATGGAAATGCCCACTTCGCGCAACTTGGTGCGGCTGACTTCCACGAAGCGAATGTCGGTTTGCACCTGGTTGGGTAATGGCACGGTATCGGCGTCCGCTGCCGCCGCCTGCCCAAGCGCCGCGCTTGCCACGCCCTGCACGAACAGCATGGTTTGCCAGGGGCTGTCGTCGCACGCGGCCCACACGCTCAGGTTGGTGACGCCACCGGCACTGGTGGTCAGCAGGAAGGAATCGTTGCCGGTAACCTGCACGTCGGCAATCTCGGGATTGCCGATGGCAAGACGCGTGATCGCCACCGGCAGCGTGAATTCGCGCTGCATGCCGGCGCTCATCTGCAACGAGCGGCCCAGTTCGTCGAAGGCGGGACAGGCGCCTTGCGCAAGCATGGGCAGTTGGCTGCCAAGCAACAGCGCGCACAGGGAAACGAGTTTGCGGGGGGATGGGGATGCCATGATGTGAGCGCTCAGGGATGATCTTGCGACACGGCGGCGCCGCGATGGACCATGATGCCGGGAGGCGGCGGCGCCACCAGCCCCGTCTGTGGCCGCGGTGCCTGCCCCAGTGCCAGCTTCTCGAACTGGAACAACTGCTGGTTGAGCTTGGCCACCTTATGAGGCTCGCCCGCATAA
>DATMFX010000142.1:0-7861 GCA_035555995.1 Hyphomicrobiales bacterium
CCGACCTGGTGGCGCTGGTGCAGCGCGGCGAATTCGGCGCCGTCGAGCTTGACTAAAAAGTCATAATCTTTCCACGATGCGGCCACACAATGGCCGGACAATCGTGACGACCGGATCAATAACAAGTACTCACCGGTCAAATAAGAATTACATTCGATTCCTGTCAACCGCGTCATTGCCGGTGCGTTCCTGAGCCGTTGGAAAGGGCTGGAATCGCGCCGCCTTTCGCACAGGAACCAGACGAGCATCCGCCCATGAGTGACACCTCCGTTTCGCATCCCTATGCCTTGCGCAGCAAGCGCCGACGTCGCCTGTTCGGCGGTGCCGCGGCGTTGGCCGTGGTACTGGGAGCCTACTGGTACTGGCAGAACGGTCGCCAGGCTACGGAGGACGACGAGCCGCTTTTGGCGCTGGTGGAACGTGGCGACATCGAGAACACGATCGCCTCGGCCGGTACGCTCAAGCCAAGCCGCTTCGTCGACGTCGGCGCGCAGGTGAGCGGGCAACTACAGCGGCTGCACGTGGAAGTGGGTGACGTGGTGGAAGAGGGCAGCCTGCTGGCGGAAATCGACGCCCGCGTGCAGGAATCGCGCGTGGAAGCCAGCCGCGCCAGCATCGCCGCGCAACAGGCGCAGCTCGAAGGCCGCCGCGCCGCGCTTACGCTGGCGCGCGCCAATGCCGATCGCCAGCAGCGCCTGCGGTTGGAAGACGCCACCAGCCAGCTCGAATACGACACCGCCATCAACAACCTGTCCTCCGCCGAATCCAGCCTGCTGCAGCTTCAACGCCAGATCGAGCAGAGCCAGGCCAGTCTTGCCAGCGAGGAAACCCAGCTGGAATACACCAAGATCTACGCGCCCGTTTCCGGCACCGTGGTCACCATCGAAATGAATGAAGGCCGCACGCTCAACGCCAACCAGCAGGCGCCCACCATCCTGCGCATCGCCGACCTCGGCACCATGACGGTGGAGGCGGACATTTCCGAAGCCGACATCGGCAGCATACGCAGTGGCATGGAGGTGTATTTCACCACGCTGGGCAGTGGCGCCCGCCGCTGGTACAGCACGGTGCGCCAGGTGCTGCCGACCCCGGCGGTGGAAAACAACGTGGTGCTTTATACCGGACTGTTCGATATCGAAAACAGCGACGGTGCGCTGTTTTCCGAAATGACCGCGCAGGTCTACTTCATCACGTCCTCGGCCAAGAACGTGCTCACGGTGCCGATGGGCGCGCTCAGCTTCCTGCCGGCAGGCACGCCGCAGGCCGCGCCACGCCAGGCGCCGGCCGCTGCCCCACAAGGCGGTTCGCTGCCGCCCGCGGAAGGCGATGCCGCCCTGGCCCTTGGCCGTGGTCTCGGCATCAATCCGGGCAGCGCCAGTGGCCGGCCGCGACCGGCCACGGTCACCGTGGTCAAGGCGGACGGCAGCCGCGAGGATCGCCAGGTGCTGATCGGCGTGACCAGCCGGGTGCTGGCGGAAGTGGTGTCCGGATTGCAGGAAGGCGAGCAGGTGATCGCCGGCATCCTGCAAAGCGCCGCGCAGCGTGCCGCCGGACAACAGAATTTCGGCCCCGGTGGTTTCCCCGGTGGCGGCGTCATCAGGCGCTTCTGATGAGCACCCTGACGCTGGACGCAGGCGCGGCGGCGCCACACAGCTCCCCTCAGCCAATGCGGCCCGCCGCTGCGGAACAGGCCATTCCCCTGATCGAGCTGCGCGGCATCCACCGCACCTTCGTCACCGGCGGCGGCGTAGAGGTGCATGCGCTGCGCGGCGTGGACCTGAAGATCTATCCCGGTGAATTCGTGGCGATCGTGGGGCAGTCGGGTTCGGGCAAGTCCACCTTGATGAATACGCTGGGCTGTCTCGACCGCCCCAGCTCCGGCACCTATCTCTTTGCCGGGCGCGACATCAAGAGCTTCGATGCCGACGGCCTGGCCTGGCTGCGCCGCGAAGCGTTCGGTTTCGTATTCCAGAGCTACAATCTGCTCGGTGGCGCCACCGCCGAGGAAAACGTGGAAGTGCCCGCGGTGTATGCCGGCATTTCCGCGGCGCAGCGCCGCCTGCGCGCCGAGGCATTGCTCACTTCGCTTGGCCTTGGCGAGCGCTTGGATCATCGTCCCACGCAGTTGTCCGGCGGCCAGCAGCAGCGCGTGTCCATCGCCCGTGCTTTGATGAACGGCGGCAAGGTGATCCTGGCGGACGAACCCACCGGCGCGCTGGATTCGCAAAGCGGCGTGGAAGTGATGGCGCTGCTCGAAAATCTCGCGCGCGAAGGGCATACGGTGATCATCATCACCCACGATCCCAAGGTGGCCGCGCATGCCGACCGTGTCATCGAGTTCCGCGACGGCAACGTGCTGTCCGACACCGGCCACGTGGCCGGCGCGGTGGATCCGAAGCGCAACAGCGAACTGCGCGATCTGTTCCTCAGCCGCCGCATCGCCTCGCCGCTGGCCGGGCTCGGCGAGGCCATGCGCATGGCGCTGCGTTCGCTGCATGCCAATGCCTTTCGCACCGTGCTCACCCTGCTCGGCATCGTGATCGGCGTGGCGTCGGTGGTCACCATGCTGGCGATCGGCGAGGGGGCGCGGCAGGACATCGTCGAGCGTATCAGTTCCATCGGCACCAACATGCTCAACATGCAGCCCTCGCGCGTGGAGGGGCAGCGGCGGCCGCCGCAGTCCACGCTGACCTACGAGGACGCCGACGCGATCATCGCAAACGTGCCGAACGTGATTGGCACGCTGCCGGAACTACAGGGCAACTACACCGTGCGTTTTCAGCGCCAGGACCACAGCGCCAACGTCACCGCCACCACGGAGCGGGTGCCGCAGCTGCGCAGCTGGCCGCTTGCCAAGGGCGTGTTCTTCACGCGCGAGGACAGCGAGAGTTATGCCGCAGTGGCAGTGCTTGGCTCGACCGTGGCCGAGGCGCTGTTTCCGGACGGCGCCGAGCCGCTTGGCGAATACATCCTGATCAGCAACATCCCCTTCCAGGTGATCGGCGTGCTGACCAGCAAGGGCGGTTCCTCCGGCTTCGGCGGCGGCGATCAGGATGATGCCGTGTTCGTGCCGTTCAAGACCGGTTCGCTGCGCTTGATGGGGCAAAAGTATGCGCGCTCCATCGCCGTGTTCGTCGATGACGTGGGCAGGATCAACGAAACCGAACGCGATCTGGTCGAGTTCATGACCGTACGTCACGGTAGCGAGGATTTCCGCATCTTCAACAGCGCCGAGCTGCTCGAAACCGTGAGCGCGTCGCAGGATACCTTCACCATGCTGTTGGGTTCGGTGGCGGCGATTTCGCTGCTGGTGGGCGGCATCGGCGTGATGAACATCATGCTGGTGTCGGTCACCGAACGCACCCGCGAAATCGGCATTCGCATGGCCACCGGGGCCCGCCAGGGGGACATTCTTTCGCAGTTCCTGGCCGAAGCCATCGTGGTGTCCGGTGTGGGCGGCGTGGTGGGCGTGGTGCTTGGTGTGGGAGCCGGCCTGGTGGTGCAGAGCTTCGACGTCAGCATCCGCTTTACCTCCGGCCCGATGATCGCGGCCTTCTGCTGCGCCACCGCCACCGGCCTCATCTTCGGTTTCGCGCCGGCACGCAAGGCGGCGCGGCTCGACCCCGTGGTGGCGCTTGCCAATGATTGAGACCCGTATGACGCTGCGCCCCGCCGTGCCTGGTATTCTGTTTGCCGTTCTTGCCCTTGGCGGCTGCGTTGCCACGCCACCGCCGCTGCCGTCCACCGACGTGCCCGCCGGCTGGCAGGGGCCGCTGCAGGAAGACGCCATGGTGTGGCCCACAATGGAATGGTGGGGCAATTTCCAGAGTGCCGAGCTGGACACGCTGATCACGCAGGTACAGGCCAGCAACCTGGACCTGGCCAACAACCAGCGCAATCTCGAAGCGGCGCAATTGTCGCTGCGCGAGGCCGGTTTCAATTTGCTGCCCACGCCCGTGGTGACCATTGGCACCGGCGCGTCCTACAGTGAAACCCGCAACGACAATGGCACCAGCACCAACAATCCCTCGCAGCCTTTTACGCTGAGCGCGGGTTTCACCTACAACGACATCCTCAGCAAGCCCGCCACCTATGAGCGCGCGCTGGCCGACTACGACGCGCGCGTGGCGCAGGCCGCCGATCTGGCGCTCAATACGCTCGGCACCGCGGCGTCCACCTACTTCCAACTGCTGCTCACACGCGACAAGGTGGTGGCGGCGCAGCAGAACGTGGCCAATGCCGAGGCCATCGGCAACATTGCCCAGGCGCGCGTGGATGCCGGCGTGGCGGTGCCGATCGAAGCCCTGCAGCAACAGATTGCCATCGAGCGCGAACGCGCCAACCTGCGCAGCCTGATCCAGAACGATCTCTCCGCGCGCGCGTCGCTTGCGCTCTTGCTTGGACGTAACGTGCAGGGCTTCGACGTGAACGGCGATTCGCTGCAGCAACTGGTGGTGCCCGCCGTGCGTCCGGGGCTGCCTTCCGAGCTGTTGCAGCGGCGGCCCGATCTGGTACAGGCCGAGGCCTCTCTGCGCGGCGCCAACGCCAACGTGGCCATCGTGCGCAGCGACCTGTTTCCGCAGATCAGCCTGACCGGCAGCGCCAGCGCCGCCAGTGTTTCGTTGAGCGAGCTGTTGTCTTCGCCCGATACCGCGATCGGCGTCAGCGCCACGCTGGTGCAGACCCTGCTCGACAACGGCCAGCGCCTGCGCAACATCGACCAGGCGCGGCTGAGCCTGGAAAACGCCCTGGCCAGCTACCGCAAGGCGGTGCTTGGCGCCTTCAACGACGTCGAGGTACTGCTGAGCAACATCCAACTGCTGCAACAGCTCGGCGAAGTGGCCATGGCCAACCTCGAGGCCGCCGAGGAATCGTTCCGCATCGCCCAGGTGCGCTACGGCGAAGGCGTGACCGACTACCAGACCGTGCTGCAGTCGCAGAACACCCTGTTCTCCACCCGCAATGCCTGGCTGGACAATAAGCTGTTGCAGCTCAATGCCATGGTGGGACTCTACCAAGCCCTTGGTGGCGGCTGGCAGGCGGAAAGCGCTGAATGATCCCGCTTTCCCCTGGACCGGGGCGAGGGCGGCGCTGTTATACTGCGGCGCATCCCTGTCGATAGGATGTAGTCATGTCGGATAGCGAAAGCCCGGCGCCGCCGCCACGGCGAGAGGAACCCTCCCTGCTGCCCCGGCCGTCGGAGCAGCGCCTGTTGTTCCGCTGGTTCTTCTTTGGCGTATTCGCCTTTCTGCTGTATCAGCTCATCCTGATCCTGTCTTTGTTCAGCAGCGTGATCATCTGGGCCTGCTCGCTGTCGCTGGTGTTCTGGCCGCTGCACCGGCGCCTGGAAACCTACATGCCGGGGCGCGCCAACCTCGCGGCGGGTTTGAGCACCACCGCCGTGCTGCTGCTGGTGGTGATGCCGATCATCATGGTGTTCTGGATCGTCGCCAAGCAGTCCACCCAGCTGTATCCCACGGTGCAGAGCTGGCTGCAGGCCTTCGGTTCCGCCGACAGTCCTTCGCTGCTGGATTCGCTGCCGGATTTCATCAGCGAACCGCTGTCGCGCTTTTCCGCCTGGGCCGAAACCATCCCCTTGTTCACCGGCCTCGATTTCGAGGATTACCTGCTCAGCATGGTCGAGGGCGGCAGCGCCTTTCTGGCCAGCTTCGGCGCGGCGGCCGCGCGCAACGTGCTGTTTGCCGTGATCAATCTGGCGCTGATTCTGGTGCTGATGTACTTCTGTTTTCGCGACGGCGCGCGTTTCCTCGGTTGGCTGCTCGACATCGTGCCCATGGAAAGCGATCAGGCCACCACGGTGGCGCTCAGGGTGTACGACACCGTTACCGCGGTGATCCGCGCGGCGCTGATCACCGCCGGCGTGCAGGCGGCGCTGGCCCTGGTGGGTTACATGGTGGCGGGGGTGCCGCTGGCCTTGCTGTTCGGCGTGCTCACCGGTTTCGCTGCGCTGATTCCACTGCTGGGCGCCGCGCTCATCTGGGTGCCGATCGCCATCTTCATCTTCACGCAGGCGCCCGGGTGGGGCATTTTTCTGTTCGCCTGGGGGGCGCTGGTGGTCAGCATGATCGACAACTTCCTCAAGCCGATATTGATCGGCAGCCAGGCGCGCATGCCGATCCTGCTGATCTTCTGTTCCATGCTCGGCGGCGCCAACATCTACGGCGTGACGGGCTTCATCGTCGGCCCTATTCTGATGGCGTTGCTGCTTGCCTTCATTTCGATCTACCGCGACTACTACCTGCCGAAACGCGAGGCGCGCGCTGTCCCCGACAAGGAGCGCAGCGATGCCTGACGTGGTTTTCAACACCGCCTGGGCGGGGCGACCGAGGTGGGCAGGCTGGTCGGGCGGGCTTATTGGTAATTGGTGATTTCCAGCACTTCGCTGTGCAGGATCACGCGCAGGATGCGATAGCCGGACAGCACGATCTCGCCGCTGTTGCGGTCTTCCCCGGCGCGGCTGTAGTCGAATTCATACACGCGGCATAGCTGGCGCCGCAGTCCGAGGCGCACCAGCGACGGTTTGGAAGGTTTGGGAGCCGGCAGGGCCCTGGCGGGTGCCACGCGGCTTTCCCGCTCCAGGCGCAAGTGACGGAACACCAGTGTTTCGTCCAGGAGCTGCAGGCCGCGCTCGCGGCAGTACGCGCGCGCACCGGCCACCGCGATGCGTTTCTGTTCGCTGGCGCGCCACCAATAGACGCCAAGGAACACCAGGGGCAAACACAGGATGAGATCGTAGATATCGTACATGCCGCGATTATAGCCGCTCCGCCGCCAAAACCTTGCGCACACGCAACTGCATCCGCTACACCAGCCTTCGAGGGGAAATCATGAAAACCACCGTGCTCACCACCGCCCTGCTGGCACTGGCACTGGCACTGGCGCTGCCGTTGCCGGCATTCAGCCAGCAACCGTCGCCGCCCGCAGCCAATCAGGCGTCCACCCCGGAACTTCCGCGCCTGCTGCCCGACGATCTCTTTCGGCGCAACATCGGCTCGCCGGCGCAAATGGACGCCCAGTTCCCCCCGCACCGCATGATCGGCAACCTCTACCACGTCGGCACCGAATCGCTTGCCTCGTTCCTCGTCACCACCGACGCCGGCCACATCCTCATCAACACCGACTTCGAACGCAACGTGCCCACCATCAAGGATTCGGTGGAAAAACTCGGCTTCGCCTTCGACGACATCGCGATCATCCTCGGCAGCCACGAGCACGCCGACCATATGGAAGGCGATGCGCTGGCCAAGCAACTCAGCGGCGCGGAAGTCGTGGTACTCGAAGAGCAGGTGCCCGGCCTGCGCGCGATGCGCCCCGGCGACAAGGAACATCCCATGGACCGCATCATCCATGATGGTGACGTGGTGGAACTCGGCGGCGTGCGCCTGACCGCGCACCTGACCCCCGGCCACACCGACGGTTGCACCAGTTGGGAACTGGACGTAACGGAGGCGGGCCAATCCCACAAGGCGGTGATCATCTGCAGTCTGGGGGTGAATCCCAACTATCAACTTTGGAACAATCCCGACCGCCCCGACATCGTCGACCAATATCGCCAAAGCTACGCCATTTTGCGTGCCATTCCCGCGGACGTTCCGCTTGGTTCGCATCCTGCGATGTACAAGATGAATGAAAAATATCCCCGCCTGGGTTCCGATCCCAATCCCTATATCGATCCCGAAGGTTATCTCTACGAAATTGCGCTCAATGAGCAGGCGATGACGTTGCGGTTGGCGGAGCAGCGGGAGGCGGCTGGGGAGTAGGGTGGTTGCTTTTGTTTTTTGCCCGCATTGATATCGGTAGCCTCTGTCGTTCCTTTTGACCATCCAGGGGACGCTGCAAG
>DATMFX010000143.1:0-3957 GCA_035555995.1 Hyphomicrobiales bacterium
GGCGCTGCTGGCCACCGAGGGCGTCACCCTGGAATTCAGCGAAGACGGCATCGAACGCGTGTCCGAAATCGCCTGGCAGGTGAACGAACGCACAGAAAACATCGGCGCGCGGCGCCTGCACACCGTGATGGAAAAACTCCTGGAGGAAATCTCCTTCGCCGCCGACGCCATGGCGGCCGCGGGCAATGCCACGGTAAAAGTGGATGCCACCTTCGTCGACGCCCACCTCGGTGAACTCGCCACCAACGAAGACCTCAGCCGCTTCATTCTCTAGTATCCTGAAATGCAGCGAACTTCCGACACAGGACACCAGGACACCGCCATGCAACCCGCCGCCCTCCGCCTGCGCAAACGCTCCAACGTGCTGGAGCTGGACTACGAAGACGGCCGCACCTTCTCCCTGCCGGCGGAATTCCTGCGCGTGTATTCGCCCTCGGCGGAAGTGCGCGGCCACGGCCCCGGCCAGGAAGTGCTGCAAACCGGCAAGCGCCTGGTCCGCCTGGAACAGCTCGAGCCCATCGGCCACTACGGCGTAAAACTGCATTTCGACGATGGCCACAATACCGGTATCTACACCTGGGACTACCTCCTGGAACTCGGCGAAGGCCAGACCCAACTCTGGCAAGACTACCTCGACCGCCTCGAAGCCGCCGGTGCCCCCCGCGAACCAAAAGACGGGCCGGTGCAGGTGGTCAACATCATGCCGTTGAAATAACTCTCTTCAATTCCCCATGTCGTGCGTAACTCCGGTGCTCGGGGTCTGCCGTCGTGTGGCCAGAGAAGCCTTCGGGGGGCGTCGAAGGCCAGGGATGGCCTGAGCCGAGCCGGCATGGATGCCCTCGTGGCGTACCCCCGAAGGCTTCTCTGGCCATGCGACGGCAACAGATTCGATGCGGCCCAGTAGGCACCCAACAGATTTGAAGCGTTGTTCCACTCCCTTTCCGAAGTACAATGCCCAAGCACTCACCCGGCACGCCATGAACGATTCCAATCCCCAGCAAAACCAGACCACGCACTTCGGCTACCGCCAGGTGCCCGTCACCGAAAAGGCCTCCCTCGTGGGCGGCGTGTTCCATTCCGTCGCCCGCAAGTACGACCTCATGAACGACGTCGTCTCGCTTGGCACCCACCGCCTCATCAAGCGTTTTACCGTGGAACTGAGCGCCGTGCGGCCCGGCCACCAGGTACTCGACCTGGCCGGCGGCACCGGTGACTTCAGCCTCCTGTTCGCCCCCCTGGTGGGCCCAAGCGGCGGCGTGGTGCTTGCCGACATCAACGAATCGATGGTCCGCGTGGGCCGTGACCGCATCATCGACGCAGGCTCCCCCGGCAACATCGCCTTCAGCCTCGCCAATGCCGAAGCCCTGCCGTTCGCCGACCAAAGCTTCGACTGCCTCTGCATCGCCTATGGTCTGCGCAATGTCACCGACAAGGACGCCGCGCTGCGCTCCATGTACCGCACGTGCAAAGTGGGCGGACGGGTGTTGATCCTGGAATTCTCCACCCCGCGCTCGCCGCTGCTGGGCAAGGCCTACGACCTGTATTCCAGGCTGTGGCCCCTGGCCGGCAAGGCGGTGCTGAACGATGCTGCCAGCTATCGATACCTGGTGGAATCGATCCGCATGCATCCCGACCAGGAAACGCTCAAGGGCATGGTGCTGGCGGCCGGTTTCCAGCGCTGCGAGTGCATCGACATCATGGGCGGCATCTGCGCCATTCACGTCGGCTATCGGGACCAGGACTGATATGTCGCTGGCGTTGCTGCAAAGCGCTCTGCTGCTGCCGGCCGAAGCGCTGGTGAAGCGTTGCCTGGCGCTCGACCCGCTCAGCGCCACGCGCCTGGCGCCCTTTGAAGGACGCACCCTGGAAATCCATTGCACCCGGCCCGAGCTGCGCCTGTTCATCAGCGTACGCAACAGCACCCTGCATTTGAGTCCAGTGCATGGCGGCGTAGCGGACAGTCGCCTGAGCGGCAACGCCGACAAACTGCTTGCCCTGCTGCGACGCGGCAGCCAGCCGCACAGCCTGCACGGCAGTGGCGTGACCCTGGAAGGCAGCACCACGCTGGTGGCGGGGCTGCGCGATGCCCTGCTGCGGATGGACGTGGACTGGGGCTATCACCTCAGCCGCCTGATCGGCGATCTGCCGAGCGCGGCGCTGGAACGGGCAGCAGAGGCAAGCGCCGCGGCGCTGACGCGCGGCAGGCAGCGGCTGCACGAAGACGTGGTCGACTACCTGGCCACCGAGCGCCACCTGGTGCTGCAGCGGCACGAGGCCCAGCCGTTCCATGATCGCCTGCATGCGCTGCAGTTGCGTCTGGACCGTCTGCAGGCCCGCCTGGAATTGCTCGAAAACCGCGACTGAGGCCGCGGCGCAAGTGTTACAGCGCGATTACAATTGGTTACAAATTTGCGCTAAATTGCCAACAGCCTCTTGCCGCGCCGGGTTCGCATAATGCCGTGCGCCCTTTCAGGCCACGACGATCCATGAGCCCGTCCGTATTACCATCGCCATCCCTGCCCCCCCTTGCCTCCCGCCAGGGCGCCAGCCTGTGCTGCGCATTGGCATTGCTGCTGCTGTTCCCCACACCCGGCAAGGCGCAGGAAGGCGAGCAGACCGAACGCAACTGGCATCTGGGCATTGCCCTTGGCGCCGGCGAACGCAGCAACCCGCTGGTAAGCGGCGACGACATCGACATCCACGCCGTGATCGACTTTTCCTGGTACGGCAAACGCTTCTTTTTCGACAACGGCGACTTCGGCTACACCCTGTACCAGGACAGCAATCTCAGCGTCAGCCTGCTCGCCAGCATCAACAACGAACGCAGCTATTACAGCTACCTGACCGGCAAGCAGCTACGGCTGGATTCGCTGTTCGGCCAGAACCTGGAACTCGGCAGCAGCTTCGTCGCCAAGGAAGTGAGCCCCACCCGCGACCAGGATGGCGCAACCCTTGGCCCCACGCTGTCGCCCGAGGAACTGGCCCAGCGCAACCGCGACACCGCCCTGCCCGACCGCGACTATGCCGCCAACGGCGGCATGGAACTGCTTTACGTCAGCCCCTACGGCGATCTGCAGCTGCAGCTGCTCAGCGACGTCAGCAGCACCCACGAAGGGCA
This sequence comes from Hyphomicrobiales bacterium, assembly GCA_035555995.1. Classification (GTDB taxonomy): domain Bacteria; phylum Pseudomonadota; class Gammaproteobacteria; order Pseudomonadales; family Pseudohongiellaceae; genus CAILUG01. The sequence goes on from DATMFX010000143.1 coordinate 3,119, forward strand.
GGAAGCCTGGGTGTCCTGGACCAAGGCCTGGTACACCCGCAACACCGAATTCTCATTCACCGCTGGGCTGGAATGGCAAAGCGACGCGCTGATCAGCTACTACTACGGCATCACCCCCGCGGAATCCTTCGAGGGGCGCCCGGCCTACGAATCGGGCTCAGGCACCAATCGCTTCATGCGCCTGGGCCTGCGCCATTCGTTCAACGAGCACTGGCAGCTGGTGGGCATGGCCGAACGCGAGTTTCTCAGCGACGCCATCCGGCAGAGCCCGATCGTGGATTCCCACGCCATCGATACCTTTTTCACCGGCCTGTATTACGCGTTCTGACTCGATGACCATGGGGAGCCACAGCACAAGGAATTCGTCGGCATGGCCCGGCCTGCTGCTCATGGCCTGCCTGCTGGGCGCGACGATGCCGCTGCAGGGGGCGGAAACGCCCGGCTACGAGTTGGACATCCGCCCGTCGATCTGCGTGTCGTACGATAGCGAGCTGCCGTGCACCATGTCGATGGAAGTCAGCTGGAAAGCGCCCACGCCAAGCGCCGTGTGCCTGATGGAAGTGGGCGAGGACGAGCCGCTGCACTGCTGGGACGCCGCCACCCGCGGCAGCGTGGAGCTGGCCTATGCCTCCCACGAGGATCTTGGCTATGAATTGGTGATGGCGGCGGACGGCACGGCCCTGGCCTCCGCCGACATCAAGGTGATCAACCGCGACCTGCGCAGTTCGCGCAGCCGTCGCCGGCATGTGTGGAGCATACTCTGATGGACACCCCGTCGCTGACCCGCCTGTTGCTGATCGAGGACGACGTGCGGCTGGCGCAACTGGTCAAGGACTACC
>DATMFX010000144.1:0-3790 GCA_035555995.1 Hyphomicrobiales bacterium
CAGAATCTTCATCTTTCGTCCCTGTTACCACCAGCAGAAAAGCGCCCAGGTGCGAATGCGGACGCCACTGTCTGCCGCAAAGACACGCAAGAGCGATGCCAACGGAAGGACGAGTGCAGTAAATTCAGCGGTTTAGCTGCAATTTTACGGGTAGGAATTCAGGGGGGCTGGCGTGATGATTGGGTAAGTTTTACCCGGCGCCCTGCACAAAGTGCCCGCTCAGCGCCGATGTTTTTCAAGCAGTTGCCGCAGCGTCCGGCCATTGTTCACGGCGTGGACGTCGTAGTCGTTGTTGAAATAAATGAACACCTCGGCAGCCTGCAACGATCTGATGCGCCGCGCCCATTGCCGCAATTCATCCTCTGAGTAGTGGTAGCGATACCACTGCGTCACGCCGTGAAAACGCAGATAGGCGAAATCCGCGGTTTCCACCAGCTCGTCCGGCAAACCGGCAGGCGCGGAGATGGAGCAAAAGGCCACCTCATGATGTCGCAGAATGTCGCGTACCGCCTGGCTCTCCCACCAGGAGCGGTGACGGAATTCGATCACGTTGCGATAGCGCGGCTGCAGTTCCGCGCAAAAGGTTTGCAGGCGGTCCAGATCCAGCGCCAGATTGCGAGGCAACTGCCACAGCACGCAGGCCAGTTTTTCCTTCAGGCCGTCCGCCATCGCGTAGAAACGCGTCACGGGCTCGTGCGGCTCCCGCAGCCGCTTCAAATGCGTGAGGTAGCGGCTACCCTTGAGCGTGAAGCGAAAATCGCGCGGGGTTTTCCCGTACCAGCCCCGCACCATGGCATCCGAGGGCATGCCGTAGAACGAATTGTTGATTTCCACCGTATCGAAGCTTTCAGCGTAGTAGCGCAGCCACTCGCGTTGCGGAAGTTCCGCCGGGTAGAAAGCCCCCTTCCAGTCCGTATAGAAAAACCCGGAACAGCCGATGCGATAGTCGTTGGGCATGCGTATGGCCTCACGTTGGCAATACGCTGGATGCACAGAGGATGCCAGCGCCACGGTTTTCCCGGCGGGCGCTGCGCTGCGTTCATCCGTCTTTCAGCATCATCGTGGAAGGCGCGTGCGCGGGCACATGCGGTTCCAGGTAGCCGAGCCCCGATGCGGTATGGCAGGCGTGGCACTGTGAAAGCGTCTGGGTGTAGGCGGTCTTGAAGGCTTCCAGATCCTGTTCTCCGATTTCCGCCTCGATGCTGGCGAAGCTGGTGCCGATGCTGTCCTCGAACGGGTGCAGATCCACCGTGCCGCCGCCGGGCACGTTCCTGACAGGACGCATCCGCACCATCCAGGCCAGATGCGAACGGCTCTCCTTGAGATAGAAACCGGCCAGATCCCACTGCCCATCGGCGGCGGCGAACCACAGATTGCTGAAGTGATATTCCACATCCATCATGACGTGCGACTGGGTGCGCACGGCCAGGTTTTCCAGCGTTTCGATGCGCTTTTCCAGTTCTTCCTGTGAAGCTGCCCCGTCCTGCGCGCCGGCAGTGGCGTTCCAGAGTGCAACCCCTGCCAGGGCGGCATAACAAATGGTTTTCGTGCCTGTTTTCATGGTGCCTCCTGTGTCCTTCCCCGCGAATGTTGGTATTGGCGGCACTATTATGCGGGAGACTGAAAAGCGGCACAGACATGCGCGCCGCATTACGCGGAGAGAATTGTCCGGTTTGCGGTTTTACTTTGAATGGGTATTGCGATTCGCAGCGGCGGAAGCCGGAACCACCAGCACGTCGCACCGCGCGCCCGCGAGCACGTTGCGCGCGACGCTGCCCAGCAGGTGCTGGGTCATGGCGTTGGCCCCCAGCGTGCCGAGGGCGACAAGGTCGGTTTTGCGGCGGCGCGAGGCGTCGATCAGCGTGGTGGCGGCATCGCCCTGGACGATCTTGACGCGTACCCGCTTCGGCAGCCGCCCTTCCTCGCTGAACATTGCGGTGAACTGCCTGCGCCACGTATCGAGCCGGGCATCGCGGTATTCATTGATTTCGGGCTGGGACAGACCTGCTTCGACCATGGCCTGTTCGAAGGTGATCGGGATGGCGTCGGCATGAATGAGCTCGCGCGATGCCAGGGGCGACAGCCGGGACGCCCACTGCGCGGCGGCCTTGGCATGATCCGAGAAATCCACCCCCACTACGATATGGCCGTAGGAGGCGATGACCTCCCGGCGCACCACGAGCACGGGACAGGGAGCGCTGCGGATCACCCGATCGGCGGTGGAGCCGAACGCCCGCTCACGCAGATTTCTGGCAATCCCCGGACCGATGACGATCAGGTCGGCCTGATGGGACGCCGCCAGCGCCGTGATGACGGCATGGGGCTTGCCGGTTTCCACGTGGAGGATGGCCGGCTTGTCCGCCCTTCCCAACAGCGCTTGCAGTTGAACGGCACTCTGGTCCTTGATCCTGCTGGCAAGCACCACCGGATCGATTGCCGACGGCAGATCGGCATCAATCGAGGGCATGTGTTCGATGACGTGCACGCCGACCAGCTGCGCCTGGTGTTGATTGGCCAGTTGCACGGCACGGTCGGCAACGCGTTTGCCGTCATCCTCGAGCCCCAGGGCAACCAGTATCGTCTTGATCGGCATAAGTGCTTCCTCTTCCCCAATGCCGCTGGATGATACTCAATAGCCTCGTTGAAAACATTATTGTGGTATGACCAAACGACGGGTGAAAATACCTGCTTTCTGTTTCAATCCTCATAAAACCACGCATGGCCACCCAACCTTGATGAGTAAACCAGACTTCTCCAACCACACGCCGATGATGCAACAGTTTCTCGCCGTCAAGGCGGACTACCCGGACGTGCTGCTGTTCTACCGCATGGGCGATTTCTACGAGCTGTTCTTCGACGACGCGCTCAAGGCGTCCGACCTGCTTGGCATTACCCTCACCGCGCGCGGCAAGTCGGGCGGCTCGCCGATTCCCATGTGCGGCGTGCCCTACCATTCCGCCGAACGCTACCTGGCGAAGCTGGTGGAACTGGGAGAGTCGGTGGCCATCTGCGAGCAGATCGGCGATCCCGCCACCAGCAAGGGGCCGGTGGAACGCAAGGTGGTGCGGCTGATCACCCCCGGCACCCTGAGCGACGAAGCCTTGCTGCAGGAATACCGCGATCAACTGCTGGTGGCGCTGTGGCCAAGCGGGCAGCGCTTCGGCATCGCCGCGCTGGATCTGAGCAGCGGTCGCTTCACTGTGCTGGAAACCGAGGGCGAAAGTGGTCTGCTGGCGGAATTGTCCCGCCTCGACCCGGCGGAACTGCTGGTGCCCGACAGCATGGCGCTGCCTGATGGCCTGGCCACGCGCCGCGGCCTGCGCAAACGCCCGGGCTGGGAATACGATCTCGACAGCGCGCTGCGCAACCTCACCCGCCAGTTCAAGACCGACAGCCTCGACGGCTTCGGCTGCGCCCATCTCACCTACGCCGTCCAAGCCGCCGGGTGCCTCTTGCACTATGCGCGCGAAACCCAGCACAGCGAACTGCCCCACTGCCAGAGCCTGCGCGTGGAACAGTTGGGCGACAGCCTGATCCTCGACGCCATCAGCCGCCGCAACCTGGAAATCGACGTCAACCTGGGCGGCACCGCCGCCAACACCCTGATGAGCGTGGTGGATCGCTGCGCCACGCCCATGGGCAGCCGCCTGTTGCGGCGCTGGTTGCATCGCCCGATCCGCGATCACGTGCAGTTGCAGGCGCGCCAGCAATGCGTGAGCGCGCTGCTCGATGGCTATGGCGATGAAACGCTGCAGCCGCTGCTCAAGCAGATCGGCGACATCGAGCGCAT
>DATMFX010000145.1:0-2646 GCA_035555995.1 Hyphomicrobiales bacterium
TCCTTTTTTTATTCAAACACTTACCAGCCTTGGCCTGCTCCTTGCTATTCCCCTCGCAGGAATTCACTTCCTCGCAGGACCGCAACAGTGCCACTACTTTCTTCAGGAGAAACCCGATGAACAAGCTTCTGCCCCGCGCCACTCTCGCCATCGCCGTGTCGATGGTTGCCGTTACCGGTCACGCCGCCGACCTGACCGCCAATGCCAGCATCACCAACAACTACCTGTGGCGCGGCCTGACGCAGACCATGAACGAACCCGCCGTGCAGGGCGGATTGGACTTGAGCAGCGACAGCGGCCTGTACGCCGGCACCTGGATCTCCAACGTCGAATTCGATCCGGGCGATGTGTTCTCCTACGAACACGACATGTACTTCGGCTTTGCCGGCGAAAGCGGCGGCTTCGGCTATGACGTGGGCTACCTGTATTACAACTACGACAGCAACGCCAGCTTCGACTTCGGCGAGTTGTACCTGACGCTCAGCTTCGGCAACTTCAGCCTGAGCGGCAATTTTCTCACCAACACCGAAGCCGACGAGGCGCCCGGCCAGGATTTTTCCGCCTTCGAAACCTATTACCTGGCCGGCGGCTACACCATTCCGCTGGCAAGCGGCGCGGAAATCAGCCTGCATCTCGGCTATCACGACGGCGATTTCGCCGAGGCCTTTAACGGGGTGACGGATTCCTACTTCGACTTCAACATCGCCCTGGCCAAGGACGGATTCACCTTCATGGTGAGCAAGACCAGCCTGGGCAGCGACGATGACGGCGACGGCATCGAGGACTACGCCTCGATGTCCGAGCGCGACAATGACGAAGTGAAGTTCGTGGTGTCCTACGGCCTGGATTTTCAGCTGTAAGACAAACGTGTATGGGCAAGGACGCCCTACGCCTGCCGTTTGTCGCGAAAGAAGGCGCGCATGAGCGCGGCGCACTCCGCTTCCAACACGCCTTCGACGTGCACGATCCGATGATTGTAGGCCGGATGGCTGCCCAGCTGATGCTGGCTGCACACCGCGCCCGCCCGCGGTTCGCGGGCACCGAACACCAGCCGCGCCACACGCGCATGGATCATGGCGCCGACGCACATGGTGCAGGGTTCGATGGTGACGTAAAGCGTGGTATCCGGCAGCCGGTAGTTGCCCACCCGGGACGCCGCCGCGCGCAGCGCCACGATTTCCGCATGCGCGGTGGGATCATGGCTGCCGATGGGTTGGTTGTACCCTTCGCCCAGCACCACGCCCGCGCGCACCAGCACCGCGCCCACCGGCACTTCGCCGGCGGCGCCCGCTTGCTGCGCCAACACCAAAGCGTGCCGCATCCACTGCGCATCCACTTCCGTGACAAGCGTTACGTTGCCGTCGTCACTCATCGCCCTGCTCCGTCCGGGGTTCGCGTGGTCGAACTCGTCACCAGTGCCACGCCGGCCAGCACCACCGCCGCCGACACGCCGCTTTTGAACGACACCTGCTCGCCCAGAATCATTGCGCCAAGCATGGCGCTCAACACCGGCACCGACAACTGCACCGCGCCCGCGCTGATCGCCGTCATGCGCACGCGCACCCAATACCACACCACATAGGCCAGCGCCGACGTCAGGCTGCCCGACACCGCCGCGCAGGCCATGCCGAAGGCATCCAGCTGAATGGCGTCATGGCGCAACAGCATCAGCAGCGCGATCAGCGGCAGCGCCAGCAGGAAACTGCTTGCCGTGCTTTCCACCGGCGAGGCGCTGGCCCGGCCCAACAGGGAAAACGCTCCCCACATGGTACCCGCCACGATCATGAGCGCGGCCGACCCAATTGGCGGCGCCGACGCCGAGGGCGCCAGAAAGACCACCAAGCCTCCAAGCGCCAGCACCAGGCCAAGCACGCTGGTTTTTTCGCCACGCCAGTAGCCGTAGGCGCTCATCAACAACTGCGCCGAAGCGAACTGCAGAAGTGCGCCGGCGCCGGTATCGAGCCCGCGATAAGAAAAGGAAAACGCCACCGCATACACCGCCATCACTGCGGCGGTAAACCAGCTTTCCCGCGTGTGGCGCACGCGTTCGCCACGCAGCAGCAACAGCAGCGTCATCATCGCCGCGCCGGCGGCGATTCGCACGAAGGTGAACGACGCGGCATCGAGCGGGGTGGTATGCAGCGCCATGCGGGTCAGCAGCGAATTGGCTGCAAACGCCAGCATGGTAAGACCGGTCAAGAGGGCAATGACCGGCAGGGACGCGTGGGGACGCGACATCGAGGCTCCTGTTCTGGCGCGGGAAAAAACGTAATTTTTGCATAGTTTCGACCCCGCTGTCGGCCCCACGCGCAAGGCGGTAAGCCCCGCTTCGAACGCCAGTGACGCACTTAACAGACTCGCACGCTGCGTGTTGACAAGCCTTGGGCAAGCCTCGCTAATGGGATCACGCAGTGACGCACCGATAGGCTACCTCGTGGACCGTATGCTCCCGGCAGCGACCCGACGACAACAAGGAGGAGGTTTGAAGCATGCAACCCTCGAGCGGCAAACCCACCACTGACCCTGGCGGCAATCTCCCCCCTGTGGTGCCTCCCGGGCAGACCGACATCGTTAGGATCGCGGCGGCACTGCTCGCCACCAGCTGCGCCATCGCACTGCTTTATTTCGGGCGCGACGTCCTGATTC
>DATMFX010000146.1:0-4654 GCA_035555995.1 Hyphomicrobiales bacterium
CTGGCTCTGGCTGCAACCTGGGCCAGGCGTGCACAACAGCGGCTGTGGCGGCGTGAACCACCGCTGCGCGCCGGTATCGAGATCGATGGCGTGAATGCCGCCGCGTTCCTCGAACTGATAACCGCCCACCGCCACGTAGGCCTGCCCCTGCGCCACCGCCGTGCCCCAGATACCGCCGATGGCGGAGCCGGGACCGGCGCGGTACTGCCACAGCAGCGCGCCGCGGTCGTCGGGGTCGAGCGCGTAGGCCAGGCCGCTCTTTTGTGGAATCACCAGTACTTCGCGTCCCGAATCACTGCGTGCAAGCGCCGGCGAAGCGGAAAAATCGAAATCCGGCCCGATGTTCTCGGGGCAGTTCGGGTTTTCCGCGCCGGGACGGCAGCCTCCTATCCAGGCATCATCGGGCGTGAGCTGCGTCGACCACGCCAGTTCGCCGCTGTCCATGTCGAGCGCCAGAATCGCGTTGGCGGTGGGCGGTGCCGGTTCCGCGTAGGCATTGCCGGTGGCCACGTAGATCAGGCGCCGCGCTTCGTCGATGCTCGGCGCGCTCCAGATGCCGACGCCCGCCGGTCCATAAAGATCCACGCCATTGCTGCTCTTGCCACGAAACTGCGGCTCGGGCACGGTGTAGTGTTTCCACAGCAGCTCGCCCGTGCTGGCATCGAAGGCGCTCAGGCTGCCACGAAAGGTGCAGCAGGAATAATCCGGGCTGGAGGCGGTGTTTTCCTCGGTCACGCCGGTCATCGGCACGTAGACGCGACCCTCATGCACTGTGACCGAACCGGTGCCGCGCACCGCCGGATGGTCTTCCACCTTGCGTACCCACAAGACTTCGCCGTTGTGCGCGTTCACCGCATAGGCGTTGGCCAGGATGTCCACGAAGAACACCGCCTGCCCCGCGCTGCCATCGGCCAGTTGCACCGGCCCCACCGATAGCGCGCTGCGGATGCCGGAACGCGGCAGAAAGCTCCAATACGTGCAGCCGCTTTCGGCATCGAGCGCATACAGCGCACCGGCGCGGTTGCCCACGTACACTCGTCCGCCCACCACCGCCGGCTGCGCGCGCGGCTGGCTTTCGCCCGGCAGGCCGTAGGCCCATTTCAGTTTGAGCCGCGGCAGATCGGCCGCCGTCACGCCGCCGTCGGCGGCAAAGCGCGTATTGGCCACGTCCGGCCCCCAGCCGTTCCAGCGCGGATAAGCGTCAGGGTCGGCAAGCGGCGGATTGGCGGCGCACAGATTGTCGGTAACGGCCAGTTGCACGTCGCTCACCTCGCCTGCCGTCAGGTAACGCACCAGCGCCCGCAGTTCAGTATCGGACAGGCCGGTCGCCTGCAGGCGCATCAGGCCGTCGGTAAGCGCGGCATAGACGGAATTCGGCGTGAACAGCGCGATGTCCTCGCGGCTGGGCGCATGCGCGTTCACCTCGGGATCGGGATTCAGGTGGCAGGCGGCGCAACGCGCGGTGAACAGCGCCTCGCCCGTGGCATCAGCTTCCTGGGCCGCAACGGCGCCGGTAAAAGCCAGCCCGAGCCCGCAGCAAACGATGAGAGGAAACAGGCGCATGACGACTCCTTGTTGGTTTTATTGGATGGAGTGGTGAGACGGGACAGCGCAGCAGCGTGCAAGGGCCCTTCCGCTGCGCGGGAAGGGCCCATGAACCTCAGCGCGGCACGGCGTTGGCGTACACCCGCACCACGGCCACGTCGGACCAGCCGCCCGGGCCATGATCGGCGCCCGGCTGCAGATCGGTAAAGCCGATCTCATCGACCTTGCTCAGGTCGATATCGTCGACGAGGTTGCCCTTGGTCACGCCAAGGTCGGTATTGAAGGCGATCCAATGCACCTGCTGGATGCGGAATTCCTCGAACAGGAAATCGTAGGTCTGGCCCAGTTCGATGTCGCCCACGTAGGTGGAGCCGTCGGCAAGCCGGATGAACGGATGGATCTTGTGGAACCCGGAGGTCTTGCTCTGCACCATGATGCGCGCCGCGCCGCTCAGGTCGGCATAGGAATCCTTGTGACGCAGGGCAAAGGTGCAACCGGCGCCGCACAGGCCGCTCCAGGTATGGATGGGATTGGCGTCATAACCCGCTTCGCCCGGCGCGATGCCGGTAATCTGCAGTTCGTCGCTCTTGGGGCCGTAGCGCTTGAGTTCCAGTGCGGGATTGGCAACGTGGTCCTGCACGATCGGGGCTTCCCCGCCCTTGCCGGCCTGCTGCCAGGCCTCTTCGAAGAACAACGCCGGCCGCGGCGCCGGGCCGCGCGCGCCGGCTTCCGCCGCCAGCGCCTGAACCTGAAAACCGAACAGCGCCAGCAACGTGGCAAACAACAATCTGGATAAAAAGGTGTGCATGGTCCCCTCTGCCTCTCGGGTGATTTTTGTGGTGGTGTCGGGCTCTTGGATATGGGCCGGCTCGATGATAGACACAAGCGCGGCACCGCGACAACGATTCTCGCAATCGCCAGCCCGCCTGCCGCACCATTTCCGACAATTTAACCAAACCGTTCGGTTCGGCGTTAATGCGGCGCGGCACCGCAATCTCCATATTCGCTTTGCCGGAATAATGAAGCACAATGCGCGCATAAGAATAACTGGAGGAACGTTCATGATAACCAGTAAATTAGTCCTGTCCGTCGCAACCCTGGCCCTGCTTTTCGCCGCGCAGGCCCGGGCACATCACTCCCTGGCCGGCGAATTCGACCCCACGGTTACCCTCGACATACAAGGCACGATCACCAAGGTGGAGTGGTTCAATCCGCACATCTGGCTGTATCTGGACGTCGTCGACGCCGAAGGCCAAACGGAAGCCTGGCAATGCGAGATGGGCTCGCCCAACCAGATGATCCGGGCCGGCTGGAAGAAGGATGACCTGCCTCCGGGCACCGTGATCCATACCCAGGCCAACCCTGCGCGCGACGGTTCCAATACTTGTTCCACACGCCGCATCAGTCTCGATGACGGCACCGTGGTATCCGCCTTCGGCTCCTGAGCCGGCAGACGGCGGCATCCCATTCACAACAGCGAGCACACAGCCTGACAGGGGGAGCTCATGAAAGCAGCAATGACCGCGGCTATCGCCGCCTTCGCGTTGGGTCTGACCGCCGATGGCGTTCAGGCCCATCATTCCATCGCCGGGGAATTCGACCAGACGGTCAGCTTTGAACTGCGCGGGGTACTCACCCGCCTCGACTGGACCAACCCGCACCTGTGGTACTACATCGATGTGACAAGCGAGAACGGATCGGTGGAATCCTGGCAATGCACCACCGGCATCAACCCGAATCGCCTGTTGCGCGCCGGCTGGAAAAAGGAGGACCTGCCGATCGGCAGCAAGGTGGTGTTCGCCAACGCCAACCCGGCGCGCCATGACGAACATACCTGCTACACCGGCGGCCTGACCCTGGATGACGGCACCGCCATCTTCAGCGGCCGACGCGGCGAACAATAAGACCAACGCACACACGCGGCCGGCGCGACAACAAAACAAAACAATGCCGCCGTCCCGCATTCAACATTTGGAGGGTAGGACATGACATTCAACAAGACCCGCGTCGCCATCGCCCTGTTGCTGGGCGCAAGCACCTTTGCCGCCGCACAGGACATTCCCCGCCTCGCCAACGGCAAACCCGATCTCAACGGTATCTGGGCCCGCCCCTACGTATCGGACATGTCGCGCAGCGGTCGCAACCAGACCGGCCCGGGCGAACTGCCCTTTACCGAAGCCGGCCGGCTCAATTTCGAGCACTACGATCCGTCCACCGGCGACTACACCGGCTCCTGCCTGCCCTTCGGCCTGCTGCGCGCCATGAACTCGCCGGATCCCATACAGTTCATGCAGACCGAAACGCATTTCGCCTATCTCTATGAACAGAACACCTGGTTCCACGTGGTCAACCTCGATGGCGAGGATCATTCCCCCGGCATACCGACCTGGTTCGGCAGCACACGCGCCACCTGGGAGGGTGACACGCTGGTGCTCACCACCGACGGCTTCAACGGCAAGACCCGCCTCGACACGCTGGGCCATCCGCACAGCGACCAGATGGTGGTCACCGAACGCTTGACCCGCCGCGACGCCACCACCATGGACTACGAAGTGACCGTGAACGATCCGGTCTACTATTCGGAGCCCTGGAGCAACCAGCGCGTGTTCACCCTGCAAGAGGATTTCGAGCTGATCGAATATTCCTGCGAGGAAAACAACAAGAGCCTGTTCGAAGGACGCATCGTGCCGCCGGACTACGAAAGCTGGCATACGTACGACGACGTCGAGTAAGACGACCCGATGCTGCACTCCGCCGCACGGTACCGCCGCGCGGCTCGCGGCCCTGACCTGAAAGTCCTTGGCCAATACACCCTGACGTGAAAGGAGAATGCCATGCGCCGCTGGGGCATCGCCTTGCTACCCTGCCTGATTCTGGCCAGCCTGCCGTTACTGGCACAACCGCCCTCGCCGGCCGGTACCGCACCCGCAGAGCGGCCCGTGCCCAATCCGCAGGCCCCGATGTACCGGCAGGTGGGCGAGCAATACCGCGCCTATCCCTTTCCCGGCACCGGCGAACCGATTCCGTACCGGCTGTTCGTGCCGGAATCCTGGACGCCGGAGCAGCACCTGCCGATCTTGATCACCCTGCGCGCCGGCACCAGCATCGA
>DATMFX010000147.1:0-2275 GCA_035555995.1 Hyphomicrobiales bacterium
CTGGTGGCGGGCGGCCTGTTGGTGGCCACCGGCGCGCGCCCCGCGTTCCTCCCCGTGGCCCCCGCGTTGCTGCTGCACCTGTACGCGGCGCTCATCGCCGGGTTCGTGGCCGGCATGCATTGGGGCATCCATTTCTGCAAGCGCACCAGCGACAGCGTGTATCTGTTCAGCAGCGTTTGCATCTTCCTTCTGTGGCTCAGCTTTCTGTGGGCGGGCGAGGTGGCCGGCCTGGCGCTGGTGCTGCTTTGTTTCGTGCTGCTGTGGATCGCGGAATACCGCTTCAGCCAGCAACGCGTTACCACGGTATGGTTCTGGAAACTGCGCAATCTGGTCAGCGCCATTGCCGTGATCAGCCTGGCGCTGGCCATGTTGCGTGGCTGAGGCCAACCACCGCCGCTGCCCGCCCAGGCGATCCGATCACCATTCGCATAACTTGCATAACAACTTGCACAACAACGAGGAACTGTCATGGCGGCTGCGCTGCGCATTCTGCTGACCCAACGCTGGCCCGAAGCGGCGGAAGCCGCGCTGGCCGAACGCTACCAGGTGGAATTCGTGCAAGGGCCGCTTGCGGACGTGGCGCAATGGCGCGAGGCGCTGGCCGGGTTCGATGCCATCTGCCCCTGCGTGTCCGATCGCTTCGGGCCGGAGCTTGGTGACCTGAAGGGCGGCGAACTCAAGAACATCCGCACCCGCCTGATCGCCAACTACGGCGTGGGCTACAACCATATCGATCTGGACGCGGCACGGCGCCTTGGCCTTGCCGTGAGCAACACCCCGGGCGTGCTCACCGACGCCACCGCCGACCTGGCGATGACGCTGATGCTGATGGTGGCGCGCCGCACGGGCGAGGGCGAACGGCAACTGCGCGCAGGCGGCTGGCACGGTTGGTACCCCACCCATCTGATGGGGGCCAGTGTTACCGGCGCGACGCTTGGCATCGTGGGCATGGGGCGTATCGGGCAGGCCATGGCGCGCAAGGCCCACTATGGGTTCGATATGCCCATCCTGTATCACAGTCGCAGTGAAGCGAAGGACCCTGAAGTCGCCCGCATGGGTGCGCGCTTTTTCGCCGACATGGATGACATGCTGGCGCAGGCCGATTTCGTGGCGCTGCACTGCCCCGGCGGCGCCCAAACCCGCCATCTGTTCAACGCCGGGCGCTTTGCGGCCATGCAGCCGCACGCCTTTCTCATCAACACCTCGCGCGGCGACGTGGTGGACGAGGCGGCGCTGATCCAGTCTCTGGATGCCGGGCACCTTGCCGGCGCCGCGCTGGACGTGTACGAACGTGAACCGCAGGTGTCGCCGGGTTTGCTTGGACGCGAGAACGTGGTGCTGCTGCCGCATCTCGGCAGCGCCACGCTGACCGCGCGCACCGCGATGGGCATGAAGGCCAAGGCCAATCTCGACGCGTTCTTTGCCGGACAGCCGTTACCCGACTGCGTGCAAGCGTAGCCTGGATTCCGCGACTTCGAGCCCTTCCCGGGTGCTCGCCCTCATTCCAGCGTCTCGCTCAAAAAGCTCTGCATGTTCTGCCAGGCGCGCTGCGCCGACACGGCGTTGTACAGCAGGCCCAGCTCGGGTTGCTGCGCCTCGGGGTTGGTGAAGGCGTGGCGGGTGCCGCCGTAGACGTGAATCTGCCAGTCGACGTTCGCCGCGCTCAATTCCTGCGCCAGCGCCTGCACCTGGTCCGGCGGCGACATGGGATCGTCGTGGCCATGCAGGGCCAGCACCTTGGCCTTGATGGTGGCACTGGGCAACTCCGCCGCGGGCGTGAACAAGCCGTGAAAGCTCACCACGCCGCGCAGGTCGGCGCCGCTGCGCGCCAGATCCAGCACGCACAGCCCGCCGAAGCAGAACCCGATCGCGGCCATGCGTGGCGTGTCGACCATCGGCAGGCGCGCCGCGGCCTCGACGCCCGCCAGCAAGCGCCGCCGCAGCAGGGCGCGGTCGTCCAGCAGCGGTTGCATCAGCCGGGAATTCTCCTCGTTGTTGCGCCCGCGCACGCCCTTGCCGTACACATCCAGGGCAATGCCCACGTAGCCAAGCGCGGCCAGCTTGTCCGCCGCGGCGCATTCGAAGTCGCCGCGACCGCCCCAGGCATGGCAGACCAGCACCGCCGGGCGTTCGGCCTGTTCGGTGGCGGGCAGCGCCACGTAGGCTTCGAGCAGGGTTGCACCATCGTGATAATCAAAGGTTTGACCGGGCATGAGGCACCTCCAGCTGAAATGTCACCGGATTATAGAGGTTGGCCTGTGAGTTGCCACGGTTG
>DATMFX010000148.1:0-3328 GCA_035555995.1 Hyphomicrobiales bacterium
AACCAGGGATCGATCGCGCTGAGGTCGAAGACCTCCTCCACGGCGAGGCCGGCGCGCAGCGCCTCGACCACCCAGTAGATCCGCTGGGCGGTGGGCTTGCGCACGCCCTCGCGGATCTTCTCGAGCTCGTCCGTGGTCCAGGTGTCGCCGGGGCGCTTGCCCAGCGGCGACTCGAAGCCCGCGCTCCCCGTCTCGAGGGAGCGCATCGCCTTCTGCAGCGACTCGCGGAAGGTGCGGCCGATGGCCATCACCTCGCCCACCGATTTCATCTGGGTGGTGAGGCGGTCGGGGGCCTGCGGGAATTTTTCGAAGGTGAAGCGCGGAATCTTGGTGACCACGTAGTCGATGGTCGGTTCGAACGAGGCGGGCGTGACCCCACCGGTGATTTCGTTGCGCAGTTCGTCGAGCGTGTAGCCCACCGCCAGCTTGGCGGCGACGCGCGCGATCGGAAAGCCGGTGGCTTTCGAGGCCAGCGCGGAGGAACGCGACACGCGCGGGTTCATTTCGATCACCACCAGGCGGCCGTTGGCGGGGTTGACCGCGAACTGCACGTTGGAACCGCCGGTTTCCACGCCGATCTTGCGCAGCACCGCGATCGCGGCGTTGCGCAGTATCTGGTATTCCTTGTCGGTGAGCGTCTGCGCCGGCGCCACGGTAATGGAATCGCCGGTATGGATGCCCATGGGATCGAGGTTCTCGATGCTGCAGACGATGATGCAGTTGTCGTTGCAGTCGCGCACCACTTCGAGCTCGTATTCCTTCCAGCCGATCAGCGATTCGTCGATCAACAGCTCGTTGGTGGGAGACAGATCCAGGCCGCGCCGGCAGATTTCCTCGAACTCCTCCTTGTTGTAGGCAATGCCGCCGCCGCTGCCGCCAAGCGTGAACGAGGGGCGGATGATGCAGGGAAAGCCCAGCCGTTCCTGCACCGCAAACGCTTCCTCCATGCTATGGGCCAGTTCGTGGTGCGGCGTTTCGAGGCCGATTTCCACCATGCAGCGGTCGAACAGCATGCGGTCTTCCGCCTTGTTGATGGCGTCCTCCTTGGCGCCGATCAGCTCCACGCCGTACTTCGCCAGCACGCCGTGCTTGTCGAGATCGAGCGCGCAGTTGAGCGCAGTCTGGCCGCCCATGGTCGGCAGGATGGCGTCGGGACGTTCCTTCTCAATGATCTTTTCCACCGTCTGCCAGTTGACCGGCTCGATGTACGTGGCATCGGCCATGTCGGGGTCGGTCATGATGGTGGCCGGGTTGGAGTTCACCAGGATGATGCGATAGCCCTCCTCGCGCAGCGCCTGGCAGGCCTGGGCGCCGGAATAGTCGAACTCGCAAGCCTGGCCGATCACGATGGGGCCGGCGCCGATGATGAGGATGCTTTTGATGTCTGTACGTTTTGGCATGGTCTTTTCCATCAGCTCCGGTTGGCTTTGCGCTGTTCGATGAGCGCGATGAAATGATCGAAAACCGGCGCGATTTCGTGCGGTCCCGGGTTGGCTTCGGGATGGCCCTGGAAGCCGAAGGCGGGCTTGTCGGTGCGGGTGATGCCTTGCAGCGAACCGTCGAACAGAGATTTGTGCGTGGCCTTGAGGTTGGCCGGCAGCGTGCTCTCGTCCACCGCGAAACCGTGGTTCTGACTGGTGATGTACACCTGGCCGTTTTCCAGGTTCTGTACCGGGTGGTTGGCGCCGTGATGCCCGGTGCGCATCTTCATCGTGCCGGCGCCGCTGGCGAGGCCGAGCAACTGGTGGCCCAGGCAGATGCCGAACACCGGCAGGCCGGCATCCAGGAATTGCCGGATCGCTTCGATGGCGTAATCGCAGGGTTCCGGATCGCCCGGTCCGTTCGACAGGAACACGCCGTCGGGCTTCATGGCCAGTACGTCGCTGGCGGGCGTTTGCGCCGGCACCACGGTGACGCGGCAGTTGCGGTCCACCAGCATGCGCAGGATGTTGCGCTTGACGCCGAAATCGTAGGCCACCACGTGGTATTCACCTTCCGGTGGAGTGGTGTTGCCCTGCCCCAGCTGCCAGCTGCCTTCGCGCCATTCATAGGGCGCCTTGCAGGACACGACCTTGGCCAGATCCATGCCCACCAGGCCCGGAAATTCGCGCGCGGCGGCCAATGCCTTGGCCTTGGCGGCCTCGATGTCGGCGGTCACTTCCGCGCCGGCGTACAGGCAGCCGTTCTGGGCGCCTTTTTCGCGCAGGATGCGGGTGAGACGGCGGGTATCGATCTCGGCGATCGCCACCACGTTGCGCTGCTTGAGCCAGGCGTCGAGCGTCTGTTCGTTACGGAAGTTGCTGGACAGCAGCGGCAGGTTGCGGATCACCAGGCCGCAGGCCCAGGCCTGGGTGGATTCGTCGTCTTCCGGCGTGGTGCCGGTGTTGCCGATGTGCGGATAGGTCAGGGTGACGATCTGTTTGGCGTAGGAAGGGTCGGTGAGTATTTCCTGATAGCCGGTCATGGCGGTGTTGAACACCACCTCCCCGACGGCAAGGCCCTCGGCACCGATGGCGATACCGGTAAAAACGGTGCCATCTGCCAGAACCAAGAGCGCAGGGTGATACGGAGCTGTTGCCAATGTCGTGTCCTCGTCAGCATGTGGGCGCAGTTAGCACGCTACGCCCGGGTAGGCGCGGCCGCCGCCAGGGTGGCGGGTGGGCCGGTACGGGGTAGCGCGGGGAGTTGACGATTACCTGACAGCGGTGCGGCGTTTGTGACGTTTAAAAAAAAGCGGAATGGTTACGCATTCCGCTTTTTCGGGTGTTCTTTGGGCCTGGGAATTTGCTGTCTCAGTATCGTTCATACTGAGCGGCTATTTTATGTAAAGGGCTCGGGGATTGTCCAACGCTTATTGCCTGGAACTGCGTTTAAGCGGGAGCACGGTCAATTCAATTCCAGCACATCCTGCATGGAATAGACGCCGCTGGCTTTGCCCTGCAGCCACTGGGCGGCGCGGACGGCACCTTTGGCGTAGGTCATGCGGCTGGAGGATTTGTGGGTGATTTCCACGCGCTCGCCTGGGGTGGCGAACATCACGGTATGATCGCCCACGATGTCGCCGGCGCGGATGGTGGCGAAACCGATGGTCTTGGGGTCGCGCACGCCGGTGTGGCCTTCGCGGCCATAGACCGCACAGCTTGCCAGGTCGCGGCCGAGGGTGGTGGCGACCACTTCGCCCATTTTCAGCGCGGTGCCCGATGGCGCGTCCTGCTTGAGACGGTGGTGGGCTTCGAGGATTTCGATGTCGGCGTCTTCGCCGATCACCCGCGCGGCAAGCTCGAGCAGCTTGAAGCACAGGTTCACGCCCACGCTCATGTTGGGGGCG
>DATMFX010000149.1:0-3957 GCA_035555995.1 Hyphomicrobiales bacterium
AAGGCTACCAGCACGCCAAGCGGCGTGAACGCCACGCGGATGCCGAACACGCCTTCGATGATGCTGCCCAGCCAGCCATTGCCCGCATACAGCGCGGTGAGCGCGATGCCCGCCACCGCGGTGGGCAGCGCAAACGGCAGGTCCACCAGCGCATCGACGATGCGGCGGCCGGGGAACGAATAGCGCACCAGCACCCAGGCCAGCAGCAGCCCGAACACCGTATTGATCATGGCGGCAAGCAGCGAGGCGCCGAACGATAGCTTGTAGGAGGCCACCAGGCGCGGTTCGCTTATCGCGTTCCAGAAGCCGGCCGCACCCAGTTCGCTGGCGCGCAACAGCAGCGCCGCCATCGGAATCAGCACGATCAGGCAGAGATAGAACAGGGTGTAACCCAGTGTCAGCCGGTAGCCCGGCAGCACGTGCGCGGGGCGGGGCGGGCGGGCAGCGCCCGAAACGATTGCCATCATCGAGACTCCGTTGAAAACGGGCGGCAGTGTAATGAGGGGGCCTGTGGCAGCTGAACCAATAAATGGTGGATTGCTTATTCCGCATCCTGCATAAGCGCGAAGTGCGCGAGATGCGCTCAACGCTGCTGAATGCGATGCCTGGACGACCGCGGCTTTTCGCTCTGCCAACGCGTGTAGTGACGCACCGCGGCCAGGCAACTGCCACGCCCCCGCCGTCCGCCGGAGGGTGCCAGCGGTGTCGCGGCAGCGGCCTGTGCCAACAGCCGGCGCAGCAAACCGGCGGCCTCGAGCGCGCCCTGTCCCGGCGCCAGCGTATGCAATTGCAAACCCCAGACGGTGGCAAGCGCCGCCGCCTGGGCGGACGAAAGCAGCGTATCGTCGCCCGCTGCCAGCAGATGGCCACGTACGCGCAGCGCCTGTTGCGAGAGCACCAGGTCGAGATCCCGGGCCGCTCCGCCGCTGGCGGGCTTGGCACCAAGAAAGTCGAAACGGCCCGGATGCGCCGGCGCCACCAGGATCAGTTCCGCCACGCGGTCCGGGCGGTCGGCCGCCACCACCACGCCGGCCAGGGCGCCGAAACCCTGCGCCACCAGCCGCACCGGCTGCGCCTGGCGCAACACGGCGGCGCGCAACGATGCGGCCCATTCGGCAAGCACCGGACGTGTGGGATCCAGTAGTTCGAGCGTGCATGCCCGTGGTAACTGCGCCTGCAGCCAATCCGCCACGAACGGTCCACTGTCCTCGCGACAGCCAGGGACGAACAGCAGAGGAGTCACGCCGGCTACCCTGCCTTGGGTATCAGAGGCCGTAGATCTGGTCGAACACGCCGCCATCGCTGAAGTGCGTGGCCTGCGCCTGCGCCCAGGAACCGAACACGTCGCGCACGGTGAACAGTTCAAGCTGCGACCGCCACGCCAGTTCGTCCGCCTGCACCAGTTCCGGATGGCGCGGCCGGTAGTAGTTTCTGGCGGCGATGGCCTGGCCTTCGGCGGAGTACAGATAGTCGAGATAAGCGCGCGCCAGGTCGGTCTGCCCCTTGGGTTCGGTGTTGCCCTCCACCACCGCCACCGGCGGCTCGGCCAGTATCGATACCGAGGGCACCACGATTTCGAGCTGGTCGGGGCCAAGTTCCTTGAGCGCCAGGAACGCTTCGTTTTCCCAGGAAATCAGCACGTCGCCGATGCCGCGCTGCACGAAGGTGGTGGTGGCGCCGCGCGCGCCGGAATCGAGCACCAGCACGTTCTTGTACACCGCCTGCACGAACGCCTGCGCGCTGGCGTCGTCGCCGCCCGGTTGACGGAGCGCATAACCCCACGCGGCCAGGTAGTTCCAGCGCGCACCGCCGGAAGTCTTGGGGTTGGGGGTAACCACGCCCACGCCGCTCTGGGTCAGGTCGTCCCAGTCCTCGATGTGCTTGGGGTTGCCCTTGCGCACCAGGAACACGATGGTGGAGGTGTACGGGGAACTGTTTTCCGGCAGTTTGCTTTCCCAATCGGCGGGGATCTTGCCGGTGCGCTCGGCGACGGCATCGATGTCGTAGGCCAATGCCAGCGTCACCACGTCGGCGTCAAGTCCGTCGATCACCGCGCGCGCCTGCGAGCCGGAACCGCCATGCGATTGCGACACGCTCACCTGTTCGCCGGTGGTTTCCCGCCAATGCGCGGCAAAGGCGCGGTCGAATTCCTGGTACAGCTCGCGGGTGGGATCATAGGACACGTTGAGCAGCGTGCGGCCGGCACCGCCACTGCCCGCGTCGCCGCCGCAGCCCACCAGCAGCAAAGCCGCCAGCGTGGGGATGATCAGACGCTTGGTATTCATGGGGTGCTCCGTGGGGTGTGCCTGCAAAGGCGTGCATTCTGCGCGGGCGCCTTGGCGCCGCGAACCAACTTTTCGTGGATTGCTTATGAAGAGAGTGGCAAAAGGCGGGACGTTTTAAACAACAGCCCGCTTTCTTCGCAGAAGAAAACGGGCTGCCTTCAAGGCGGTTGCTCTCAGAAGCTGTAGCGTACCGTGGCGCCCCAGGTTCTGGGATCGCCGAGCACGGCGGCGTAATGGCCGGTGTTGCCGGCGCCGGGCAGCAGCTGTTCGAAGTAATCGCGGTCGGTGAGGTTGCGCGACCACAGGAACGCCGACCAGCTGTTGTCGGAACGGAAGCCGATGCGGCCGTTCACCAGCGCATAACCGTCGACGTTCAGGTAGCGCGAGGGCGACGGGCTGGAGGAAAACTCCGAACGGTAGTAGGTATCGAGCCCCACGAAGAATTCGCCATCGTTGCCGAGCCAGGTCGCCGCCTTGGCGTATTCGCCGCCAAGCGAGATCGCATTGCGCGAGATGCCCGGCAGGCGTCCGCCGGAAACATCCTTGAACGCCACCGGCGCGCCCACTTCCTCGAGCGGCAGCGGCGCATTGGTGAAGGACACGTACTTGCCGTCGGTATAGGCATACGCAGCCTGGAACGAGAAATCACCGAGCAGCACCCGGGCGTCGACCTCGAAACCCTTCACGCGCACTTTCTCGGCATTGGCCAGGTAGCCGCGGTTCACGGAAAGATCGGCGGTCTGCACCTGCGCCTGGTAGTCCTCGATGTCGGTCTGGTACAGCACGAAGTTCAGCGTGGAGCCCGGCAGCGGCGAGGTTTTCAGGCCAAGTTCGTAATGCTGCACGTACTCGGGTTTTATCACCGCCAGTTCGGTCATCACGCGGCCGGCATCACTCGGCAGGCCGCCGAGGTTGAGGCCCACCGGCTTGAAGCCGGTGCTGTAGGTGCCGTACACGTTGGCACGGTCGCCAAGCGCGTATTTCAGCGTGACCTGTCCGGTGATGTTGTCGTCGTCGATGTTGGCCTTGAACGATTGGTTGTTGTAAACCGAGTTCTGGATCGCGATCAGTGCCGGATCGTCGGTTTGCAGCCCGCCCACCACGGTACGCTGGAAGTCCACGTCCTTCTCGTCGTAGTTGAAGCGCAGGCCGGTCAACAGATCCAGGCGGTCGGTGAGCGCCCAATCCAACTGGCCGTACAGGGCGGCGCTGAAGGTTTCCAGGCCCGGACTGCTGGACGTGCCAAGGCCATCGAGCAGGCCCGGCGTGCGCCACAGGGCTTCGTCGGCGGGGTTCGAGATCAGGAAGCGCCATTGCGCCGGCCCGGTTTCCTCGCGGTGCACGGGATCGGATTCCAGTTCCTGCTTGATGGCAAACAGGCCGAACACGCCACTGACGCGGTCGGTCAGGGCGCCGGCCCAGCGGAATTCCTGCGACAGCTGTTCATGATCCGACGGCGCCTGCGACAGCGTCAGCGCCGGCAGGCCGAGGAAGTCGCGGTCGTTGGACGGGCGCCAGTCCCAGAAATACCAGGCGGTGGTGGAGGTGAAGGTGCCGCCGAAGATTTCATGGTCGATGTTCAGCGACACGCCGCCGATGTCGTTGCCCGAACGCCATTCGGTGTCCTGGTCGATCACGCGGGCGAAGGGATCGCGCGGCGGGTTGTAGCCGA
>DATMFX010000150.1:0-3452 GCA_035555995.1 Hyphomicrobiales bacterium
CGGCAAGGTAACCGGACTGCGCTACCTCGATCGCGAAAGCCACGTGGAACAGCACCTGGCATTGGCGGGCGTGTTCGTGCAGATCGGCCTGGTGCCGAACAGCGACCCGCTCAAGGGCGTGGCGGAGCTGTCGCGCTTCGGCGAGGTTCTGGTCAACGGCAAGGGCGAAACCTCCGTTCCCGGCCTCTACGCCGCCGGCGACGTGACCAATTCGGCCTTCAAGCAGATCATCATCTCCATGGGCAGCGGCGCCACCGCGGCACTTGGCGCCTATGAATACCTGATGCTGCACGCCCAGCAGCGCCAGGCCGCCTAGCACGACGTTCTCTGCCCGTGTTCCGCACACCCCCCTCCCATTCGGAACACGGGCTTTTTTATTCAGGGAATGAGTAGATTCCGCGACTGCGCGCGGAATGACAACCCCGCCTCGTCATCCTGCGCGAAGTCGCGGGATCCAGTGGGGAGCACTGCCTCCTCCCGCTATAATCCAGATCCCACGAGGTTCCCATGACACTGACGCCCCAGCAACTGGCCCAATACTGCCATCGCATCGGCTACGACGGCCCGCTCAGCCCCACGCTTGCCACGCTGCGCGCCCTGCACGAGTTGCATCCGCGCGCCATCCCTTTTGAAAACCTCGATCCCTGGCTTGGCCTGCCGGTGAGCCTGGAACCCGAAGCGCTGTTCGACAAACTGGTGCGGCAATGCCGCGGCGGTTATTGCTTTGAGCAGAATGGCCTGTTTGCGCTGGTGTTGCAGACGCTTGGCTTCAGCATTACCGGCCTGTCGGCGCGGGTGCTGTGGAATCAATTACCCGGCGCACAGCCCGCGCGCACGCATCGTGCGCTGCTGGTGGCGGCACAGGGGCAGGATTGGCTGGTGGACGTGGGCTTTGGCGGCCTCACCGCGCTGGCGCCGCTGCGGCTCGTCGCCGAGCGGGAACAGCGCACGCCGCTGGAAACGCTGCGCCTGCGCGCTTCATACAGTGGCTGGATACTGCAGGTGCTGCTGCCGCAAGGCGAACGGCCGGTGTACTGGTTCAACGGCGAAAGCGCCAACCCGGCGGATTTCGAACTGAGCAACTGGTACGTGTCCACGCACCCGCAATCCCGTTTCGTGCAGCACCTGATCTGCAGCGCCGTGCACGGCACCGCGCGCCACAACCTGCTGGACCGCAGCCACACCATCTATCGGCCGGGCCAACCGCCGCAAACACGCCTCCTGGAGCATCCGGATGAATTGTCCGCATTGCTCGGCGACGTGTTCGTGCCGGCCAGCGCCAACCTGCCGCACCTCGGGACTGCCTTGCAGCGGCTGTTTTAAGCGCGATTTCAGCGCTCCCTTCAGAGGCCTAGAGGCGCGCCCTCAAGGAAAGCAGCCTTCCTTTCAGAGGCACGTCCTCAAGGAAAGCAGCCCTCCCTTCAGAGACACATTCTCAGGGAAACACGATCGGCTTGTGCGTCACCAGCGCCGGGTCGAGCGGCACCGGCTGCACCGCCATGTGTTCGCGGAAAAAGGCATCGATGGATTCGAACGCCTGCAGCGATTTGGCCGGGCGCAAGGTGCGCGCGGCGTTGTCGAAGAAGGCAAAGGAATGCAGTTCACCCGGATAGCGCTCGAGCATCAAATCCTTTCCCGTCTGCTTCAATGCCGGCAGGAATACCTCCGTGTTGAACTCGTTGATGTTGGGCGTCTGGTCGCCTTCGATGTCGAAGATCGGCGTGTCGAGGCGTTCCACCTTGCTCAGGTTCGGCACCTGGCCTTCGGGATTGCCGCCGCTCATGCCAAGGAACGGGAACGAGAACGGTTCTTCCACCACGATGGCCGCCACGTCGCGCTCCAGCGCCATTTCCAGCGTCACATAGCCGCCCACGCTGGTGCCGCGCACCACCACGCTGTCGGGATCGATGTACGGCAGCTTCTTGATGTAGTCGATCACCGCCACCGCATCCTGCACGGCGGGCTGTTCCTCGCCGAACGGCAGCGCCAGGTCCAGGTCGCGCCGGGTCATCGTCACCACCACGTAGCCCTGTTCGAGAAAACGCGAGGCATGGGTATGCAGCGCGTAGTAGCGCAAGAGATCCGTGGACCAGCGCGGCGCGCCGCCGTGCACCAGGATCACCGCCGGAAACGGGCCGTCGCCCGGCGGCTTGCGCAGGTAGGCCTCGCCCCGCGTGCCATCGGTAGCCACCGGTGTGATCGCCCACAGGGGAATCGCCTCCTCGGCAATCACCGGCCGTATCACTTCGTCCACCGGCGGCGCCTTGGCACGCTGCTCCGCGCGCTCGAAACGCGAGGTCTCGACGTAATTCTGTATGGTGGTGTTGCCCTCGTGGCAGGCGTACTCAAAGATTTCGTAATCGTTGTCGAGAAAGAGCGGGAACTTGTAGGTATATGACCCTCGCGCCAGCACCTTGGGATCGGTAACGGTCATCTCGAATTCGATGGTGTCGTCCGCCGTGCGCGTATACCGTTCGGTTACCTTCATCTCGTCACTGAAAGGTTGCAGCGGTCCCGGCGAGCCGGGATTGCCGGCGCTGGCAAGGCCGATCACCAGGCCATGCCCCACATTCGTGGTTTCCACCACCAGCGTATTGCCTTCCCAATGCCCGCGGGATTCTCCCATCCACTGCTTGATGGCGGGGTCGAGGGCGGGCATGCCGTTGGTCGGGATCACCCGCGCCTCATGCGCCATCTCCAGCAGAATCACCACATAGCCTGGCGACTGGAAGATGCGGACGCCGTTGTTGTAATTGCGCGCCAGCATCGACACCGGCATGCCGCGCGTGATGCAGCGGTCCCAGGAGCTGAAATCGCTGATGTCGTCGAACACCGTCTGCGTGGGGTGATAGCTGCCCTTCATCGTGGTCTGCAGTTGCCTGCCGTACTCCGTCAGTTCGGGAAACTGGCCATCGGGCGGATCGTAGATCAGGGACGTCTGCGGCAGCGCCCGGCCCGCCGCGTCGGCCTGCGGAATCGGTCCCGACTGGAACTGGGCATCGCGTGAAGCGACGCTTTCCTCCCGTTGCCGCTGCTCCGCTTCCGTCAACAGGAAACGGTCGCCGAACTCCTTTGGTCGCACCACCGGCACGCTGATGAGATGGCTGAGCGGCCAGGTGCCGCGCAGGTCCGGCTCGCCCCAGGACGTGAGCGGTGAGGTGTAATCGGTTGCGGCCTGCGCGCCACCGTGAGCGGCCAGCAATGCCAGCCACAATCCCGCGCCAACGACTATTGGTTTCATCTTGAGTTCCTCTGCATTTACGCCTCTGCATTTATGCGCTTGTCCCTGCCACGACAATGCAGGTGACCGGATTCAGCCATTGCTTCCGGCACTTTTACGCGCTTATGCCGGGATTGCCATGCCGAAGCCTGCGCACGATAGGGGAAATCGCGTTCCCCCCTTGTCGTACGAGCCAGGAGAGCTGCAAGGAAACCCCAGGCGTTTCCCGCTT
>DATMFX010000151.1:0-11818 GCA_035555995.1 Hyphomicrobiales bacterium
CAAGCTGGTGGACCTGTGTGACGAAAGCATCGAGCGCGCCCATGCGCTGGTGCGGGAAAAGAATCCGGAACTGAGCGAGGCACAGCAGCGCCAGGTGGCGGCCACGGTGGGCATCGCCGCGGTGAAATACGCCGACCTGAGCAAGAACCGCAACAGCGACTACGTGTTCGACTGGGACACCATGTTGTCCTTCGACGGCAACACCGCGCCCTATCTGCTCTACGCCTACGCGCGCATCCGCAGCATCTTCCGCCGCGCCGAACTCGATCCCAACGCGCGCTACGCCATCACAGTGGCCGCACCGGAAGAACGCGCGCTGGCGCTCAAGCTGCTGCAATTCACCGAAGCCGTGGAGTCGCTGGCAAGCGACTGCCTGCCCAACCAGCTCTGCCTGTACCTGTACGAGCTGGCCGGGCATTTCATGAAATTCTACGAAGCCTGCCCCGTGCTCAAGGCCGCGGGCGCCGAGCGCGAGTCCCGCCTGGGGCTCTGCCAGCTCAGCGCGCGCACCCTGCAGCAGGGCCTGGCGCTGCTCGGCATCACTACTTTGGAGCAGATGTAGCAAGGCGTCAGGACGCAAGAAGGGTCGTCGGAGTGTAGCGCAGCTTGGTAGCGCACCACACTGGGGGTGTGGTGGTCGTGGGTTCAAATCCCGCCACTCCGACCAATTTTTCCTCCAAGCGTTTGTCCAGGCGCAAGCCGCGCCTTCCCGCCTGTCCGCTGTCCGGCCGCGTTGTTATAATGCCGCGCTTTCCTGAACCGTCGTCCCGGCAGCGCTCGCGCGGCACCGGGGGTTTGCCACCCAACCACACTGGATGATGTATGTCTGAACAGCCCACGATCATTTATACCGAAACCGACGAAGCGCCCGCCCTTGCCACCTATTCCCTGCTGCCCATCGTGCAGGCCTTCACCGCCAGCGCCGGCATTCGCGTACAAACCCGTGACATCTCGCTCGCCGGCCGTGTGCTTGCCGTGTTCCCCGACTACCTGACCGAAGCGCAGCGCCAGTCCGACGACCTGGCCGAGCTCGGCAAGCTCGCCACCCGCCCCGAGGCCAACATCATCAAGCTGCCGAACATCAGCGCCTCCATGCCGCAGCTCAATGCCACCATCAAGGAACTGCAGGCCAAGGGCTATGCCCTGCCCGACTATCCGGACAACCCGCAGAACGACCAGGAAAAAGACGTCAAGACCCGCTACGACAAAGTGAAGGGCAGCGCCGTGAACCCCGTGCTGCGCGAAGGCAACTCCGACCGCCGCGCGCCCGGCGCGGTGAAGCAGTATGCACGCAAGCACCCGCATTCGATGGGCGCCTGGAGCGCCGATTCCCCCACCCACGTGGCGCACATGGACGAAGGCGATTTCTACGGGTCGGAAATTTCGCTGACGCTGGACCACGCCGACAGCTTCCGCATCGAATTCGTGGACGCCGCCAGCGGCAAGGTGACGGAGCTGCGCAAGAGCGCGCCGCTGCTGGCCGGTGAAGTGATCGACGCCTGCGTGATGCGCGCCGCGTCCCTGCGTGCCTTCTACGAGCACGCCATGCAGGATGCCAAGGCGAAGGGCCTGCTGCTGTCCGTGCACCTGAAAGCCACCATGATGAAAGTGTCCGACCCCATCCTGTTCGGCCACGCGGTGTCCGTGTACTTCAAGGACGTGTTCGACAAGCACGCCGCCACCTTTGCCGAGCTTGGCGTCAACCCCAACAACGGCTGGGGCGCGGTGCTGGCGCAGATCGCCACGTTGCCGGAAGCCAAGCGCAAGGAAATCGAAGCCGACATCGCTACCTGCTACGCGAACCGTCCGCCGCTTGCCATGGTGAATTCCGACAAGGGCATCACCAACCTGCACGTGCCGAGCGACGTGATCATCGACGCCTCCATGCCGGCCTGTATCCGTGCCTCCGGCCGCATGTACGGTGCCGATGGCAAGCTGCACGACACCGAGGCACTAATTCCCGACCGCTGCTACGCCGGCGTGTACCAGGCTGTGATCGATTTTTGCAAACAGAACGGCGCCTTCGACCCGCGCACCATGGGCAGCGTGCCCAACGTGGGCCTGATGGCGCAGGCCGCCGAGGAATACGGTTCGCACGACAAGACCTTCGAAGTTCCAGCCAAGGGCCAGATGCGCGTGGTGAGCGGCAGCGGCACGATCCTGCTGCAGCATGACGTGGAACAAGGCGACGTCTGGCGCATGTGCCAGGTGAAGGACGCACCGATCCAGGATTGGGTAAAACTGGCCGTGAACCGCGCCCGCCTCTCCAATACCCCGGCGGTATTCTGGCTGGACCCCGCGCGCGCGCATGACCGCGAACTGATCAAAAAAGTGCACCAGTACCTGCCGCAGCACGACACCAGCGGCCTCGATATCCGCATCCTCTCGCCGGTGGAGGCCACGCTGCTCTCCTGCCAGCGCCTGAAGGAAGGCAAGGACACCATCTCGGTGACCGGCAACGTGCTGCGCGACTACCTCACCGACCTCTTCCCCATCCTGGAAGTGGGTACCAGCGCCAAGATGCTGTCCATCGTACCGCTGATGAACGGCGGCGGCATGTTCGAGACCGGCGCCGGCGGTTCCGCGCCCAAGCACGTGCAGCAGTTCCTGCAGGAAAACCACCTGCGCTGGGATTCGCTTGGGGAGTTCCTGGCGCTGGCCGCCTCGCTGGAACACCTGGCCAACGTTACCGGCAACGAAAAAGCGCGGGTGCTGTCCGCCACGCTCGACGCCGCCACCGGCACGCTGCTCGACGAGAACCGCTCCCCGATGCGCGACGTGGGCGAACTGGACAACCGCGGCAGTCATTTCTACCTGGCGCTGTACTGGGCCGAGGCCCTGGCGGCGCAGACGCAGGACGCCGAACTGCAGGCCACCTTCAAGCCGGTGGCCGTCGCGCTGCGCGACAAGGAAGCCGCCATCGTCGACGAATTGAACGCGGCGCAAGGTGTGGCGGTGGACATCGGCGGCTACTACAAGCCCGATCCGCTGTTGTGCAGCAAGGCCATGCGTCCCAGCGCCACGCTGAATGCGTTGCTGGCGCTGGCTGCATTGTAAGGAAAAACACGGGAAAACCGGGGCCGGAACGTTCTGGCCCCGCACTTCTCCCGCCTCCGGCTAAGGCTTCTTGAACACCAGCACCGCCTGGTCGGTGCTGCCGCGCACGCCGGGCGCGAATACCATGGTGCTGCGGTCGTCCTGCGGATTCGCCAGCAGATCGCTGTCCTCGGCCAGCACGAAGCCCGCCGCGCTGATCTCCTCGATGATGGTTTCCTTGCCCATGCGGTGAATGGTGTCCGCATCGCGCCAGCCCGAGCCGTTCTCCGCCCGGTGATCGACGATGAAATAGACCCCGCCCGGCTTGAGCGCCGCGAACACCTTGGCGTTCATCGCCGCGGTATCCACTTCCTGCGGCTTCAGGTCGTGGTAGTAGAGGATGTTGTAGACGGCATCCAGGTCGGGCGCCAACGCGATGTCGTTGTAGTGCACGTTGGTGTAGTTGGCGTTGGCGTGCGCGGCGGCGAAGGCCTCGCCATTTTCCACCGCGCCGAACTGCGCCATGTAGGGCATGTCGTACATGTCCAGGCGCCCCTCGGGACCCAGCGCGGCCGACAGGATGGTGCTGTAGTACAACCCAAGCGAGGTGATCTCCGCAATGTGATCGCCCGCCTGCAATCCGGCCAGCATCAGGGTTTCGGCCGGTTTGCGCGCGGCGTCGCGCACCGTCATTTCCTCGGTGCGGTCGGGCGCCTCGATGCCGCGCTTGATGTGGGCCGGGGCATCGGCGGGCGGCGCGTAGGTTTGCGCCAGGACCAGGGACGGCAGGATCAGGGCGGCGCTGAACGCCAGGGTGTGGGTGAGCGTGCGCATGTTGTTCTCCGTATGAGCGCTGGCAGGCTCCCGGATTGTAGCGGCCCTGTGGCGCGCCGGTCACGCGTGGCGTTATTTCCCGCCGAAAATAGCGAAGGCGGCCGCAGCCGCCTTCGTTCCACCCTGCGCATGCCCCTGGCTAACACCAGGAGCAAGCAATCAACGGCTCAATTCCAGCAACAGCTTGTTGAGCTTGCCGATATAGGCCGCCGCGTCCTCCAACTGGCGCCCTTCCGCCAGGCAGGCCTGGTCGAACAGGATGCCGGCGATGTCCGCAAAGCGATCCTCGTCCGCTTCCTGGTCCAGCTTTTGCACCAGGGGGTGAGCCACGTTGAGCTCGAAAATCGGCTTGCTTTCCGGCACTTTCTGCCCCGCCGCTTCCATGATGCGGCGCATCTGGGCGCCCATATCGTATTCCCCCACCGCCAGGCAGGCCGGCGAATCGGTGAGACGATGCGTCACGCGCACCTCACTCACGCGCGCGCCCAGTGCATTCCTGATACGGTCGAGCAACGGTTTGGCCTGCTCGTCCTCGGCTTTCTGCTGTTCCTTCTCTTCCGGCGTATCGAGTTCGCCCAGGTCCAGTGCGCCCTTGGTCACGTCCTGCAGCGGCTTGCCGTCGAATTCCATCAAATGGCTCATCAGCCATTCGTCGACGCGATCGGACAACAGCAGCACTTCCACGCCCTTCTTGCGGAACACTTCCAGATGCGGGCTGTGGGCGGCGGTGTTGTGGCTGTCGCTGGCGATGTAGTAGATGGCCTTCTGCCCTTCCTTCATGCGGCCCACGTAGTCTTCCAGGCTCTGATCCTGCGTGGCTTCACTGGTGTGCGTGGTGGCAAACAGCAGCAGCTTGGCGACCTTGTCCTTGTTGGCGTGATCTTCCGACGGGCCTTCCTTGAGCACGTTGCCGAATTCCTGCCAGAATTCCTGGTATTTTTCGGCATCCTTTTTCTTCAGCTTTTCCAGCATGTCGAGCACGCGCTTGGTGAGCGCGCTCTTCATGGAGTCCACCGCCGGATCCTGCTGCAGAATCTCGCGGCTGACGTTGAGGGAAATGTCGTTGGAATCCACCACGCCCTTGACGAAGCGCAGGTAAAGCGGCAGGAACTGCTCGGCGTCGTCCATGATGAAGATGCGCTGCACGTACAGCTTCAGCCCGCGCGCGCCGTCGCGGTTCCAGAGGTCGAATGGAGCCCGCTTCGGCAGGTAAAGCAGGCTGGTGTACTCGAGCTTGCCCTCGACCTTGTTGTGGCTCCAGTCCAGCGGCTCGGAAAAATCGTGGCTGACGTGCTTGTAGAATTCCTGGTATTCCTCGTCGCTGATGTCGGCACGGGGACGCGTCCACAGCGCCTTGGCGGAGTTGACGGCTTCGTATTCCTTTTCCTTGGCGGCCTTGTCCTCGCCCTCCTCGCTTTCGCCGAACTGCTGTTTTTCCATCATGACCGGCAGCGAGATGTGATCGGCGTATTTCTTGGCGATGCTGCGCAGGCGGTAGACATCGGCAAAATCCTTCTCGTCCGCCTTGAGGTGCAGCACCACGGCGGTGCCGCGCTGCGGACGGTCGATGGCCTCCACCGAGAATTCGGCCTCGCCAGTGGATTCCCAGTGCACGCCCTCGGCGGCCGGCAAGCCCGCCTTGCGGGTGAACACTTCCACGCGCTCGGCGACGATGAAGGCGGAATAGAAGCCCACGCCGAACTGGCCGATGAGCTGGGAATCCTTTTTCTGGTCGCCGGTAAGGCTTTGCAGGAACTGGGCGGTGCCGGATTTGGCGATGGTGCCCAGGTGGTCGACCACTTCCTCACGGCTCATGCCGATGCCGTTGTCGGTAATGGTGATGGTGCGCTGTTCGGTATCGACGTCGATGGTGATCCTGAGCTCGGGGTCGCCTTCGTACAGCGAGCCGTCGCTCAGCGCGAGAAAGCGCAGCTTGTCGGCGGCATCGGAGGCGTTCGAGATCAGCTCGCGCAGGAAGATTTCCTTGTTGCTGTACAAGGAATGGATCATCAGGTGCAGTAGTTGCTTGGCTTCGGTCTGAAACCCGAGGGTTTGTTTTTCTGCGGCTCCCATGGGGTAAGTAGCTCCTGGTGGTGTTGCGGATGGGCGGAGACATGGGGGCTGTGCAGAGGAATTCAAGCGCCAGGGTTGGCCTTGGGTGATATGGAGGGATTTTTATCCTTCATTTCGGATTAGTTCGATTGTTAGAATCCCGGCGACCCTTCGGCGATGCCCCGCCTTCACGAGCCCCGCAGTCTGCCCAGCGCAGCCATGGAGATTTTTATGTCCGACGATACCCCCCCGATCAATGACCGCCGCCGTTTCCTCAAGACGAGTGTTGCCGCCGCGGGTCTCGCCGGCCTGAGCCAGCTGGGCAGCACTGAAGCGGCCGCCGCCCCCGCGCCCGGCGGTGCCTCGCCCCTGAGCGGCAAGCCGAACATCCTGATCATCATGACCGACGAGCAGCGCTTTCCGCCGCCTTACGAATCGGCAACGCTGGCTGAATTCCGCAAGACCTACCTGCGCGCCCAGGAGGAATTGCGCCAGAACGGCATCGAGTTCAAGCGCCACTACACCGCGTCCGTGGCCTGCGCCCCGAGCCGTGGCAGCTTCTTCACCGGCCACTATCCTTCGCTGCACGGCGTGGCCAACACCGACGGCAGCGCCAAAGCGGCCAACGACCCCGACATGTTCTGGCTGGCGCCCGATACCGTGCCTACCCTCGGCAATTACTTCCGCACCGCCGGCTATCGCACGCTCTACAAGGGCAAATGGCATATTTCGGAAGCGGACCTGCAGGTGCCGGGCACGCGCCAGTCCGTGCCCAGCTACGACGACGACGGCAACCGCGACCCGGAAAACGAAGCGCTGTACCTGGCCGCCGGCCGCCTGGAACGCTACGGCTTCACCGGCTGGATCGGGCCGGAGCCGCATGGCACCGATCCCATGAAATCGGCCTCCTCCGCCCGCGGCAAGAAAGGCCGCGACGAAGCCATCGCCAGCCAGGCGGTGGAACTGTTGGCTGAACTGGACGCCAACGCCGACGACACGCCCTGGCTGATGGTGTGCAGCCTGCTGGACCCGCACGACATCACCACCTATGGCCTCTTCACCCGCCTCGCCTCCGCCCAGCAGGGCGCCTGGGAATACAACATCGAGGACATCGTGCCGGAGGAAGAAGCCCTGTTCGACGAACGCTTCCGCCTTTCCCGCGCCGACACCCTGCGCAGCAAACCCAGCTGCCAGCGCAGCTATTGGCAGACTTACCGCAAATCCTTTCAGCCCACGTACGCCGGCGGCGACTACTACCGGCTGTACTATCAATTGCACAAGAACGTGGACGAGCAGATCGGCAAGGTCTACGACCAGCTCAAGCGCACCCGCTTCTTCGACAACACCATCGTGGTGTTCACCTCCGACCACGGCGACATGCTCGGCGCCCACGGCGGCCTGCACCAGAAGTGGTACACCGCCTACGACGAAGCGCTGCACGTACCGCTGATCGTCTCCCACCCGGCATGGCGCAACAACCCAAGTGCCACCGACATGCTGACCAGTCACGTGGACATCCTGCCCACGCTGCTGGGGTTGGCGGGCCTGGACGGCGAAGGCTTACGGCAGCGCATCGAAA
Source organism: Hyphomicrobiales bacterium (assembly GCA_035555995.1). GTDB lineage: Bacteria > Pseudomonadota > Gammaproteobacteria > Pseudomonadales > Pseudohongiellaceae > CAILUG01. Next base: position 7,502 of record DATMFX010000151.1, read on the forward strand.
GCGATTTCACCGACGCCCGGCCGCTCGTGGGCAAGGATATCTCGCCGGTGATACGCGGCCAGGCGGTCCCTGACGAATTGGACTCCCCGGTCTATTTCATGACCGACGACGACCCCAGCCGCGGCCTCAACCAGCAAAACCTGGTCGGCCTTTCCTACGCGTCGGTGACTCAGCCCAATCACATCGAAAGCGTGATCACCCGCTTGAATGGCTCGCTGTGGAAATACTCGCGCTACTTCGACAACCCGCAATACTGGAGTTCGCCCGGCACGCCGGGCCAGAGCGGCGTGCAGGACGCAGTGGCGCAGGAAGTGGGCAACAAGAACGAGCCGGGCACCTATCCGGTGACGTATCGCAAACAGCTGAAAACCACGCCGGAACCCGAGGAATTCGAGCTTTACAATCTTTCGCAGGATGCAATGGAACTGGTCAACCTGGCCGGCAGGCCCATCGCGGAACAGGTGGAAGCGCAGCTGAAAACGCTGCTGGCCCAGCAAAGCGCGGCAAAACGGCTGTCGCCCATCAGCGGCGTCGTGCCTGGGCAAGATAGCGGCGATGGCACCGTGGAGAAACCGGAGACGGTCGAAAATACGCGCATTCCTGACGGCTCGCGCCTGGAAAACGTGCTGATCGGTTCCGGCACCACCTTCGGCGAAGGCGTGGAGCTTGGCGCCAACGTGCGCTTCGCCGCCAATGCCACGATTCCCGCCGGACTGGTATTGACCGGTGCGTTGAACAAATTGCCCTGGATCGGCGCCGGCTTCCTGGAGGCCATCGATCTGAGCGGCGACGTGGTCGTGCCGCTGCAGCAAAGCCTGCTGCGCGCCATTCAGCAGCTCGACGAGTACGAACCCGCTGGTAATGAAGTATGGCAGGACCCCGCCACCGGCGAACTGAGCCTCATCCTCCCCGACTCCCTCAGCGTGGTGTTGCCCGTGGCCGTATTCCAGGCCAAGGCCGACCAGGCGCCCGGCACCTACGTGAATGACGACGGCGACATCCACTTCGTCACCCACAGCGGCCGCGTGGTGGTGGCGCGCCCCATGGTGGCGGACCGCGCCGCACTGATGGACGCAGGCAACGCTAAAAAACTGTCGGTCGAATTCGACGAGGAGGCCAACATCCTGCTGCTGCCGCCAACCAGCGATCACTATTACGTGGGCCGCCCCTTCTCCGCCGTATCCATCGAGCCCGGCGCCGAAGAAGGCCTGAGCGAACGCGCATTGCCCGACCTGGCCAACGTGACCGAGCACGTGCTGGTATTCCGTGAAGGCGAGGAAAAACTGATGCAGCAGGCACTGGTGCCGCGGCCCGCCGACTGGCCCGCGCTCAAGGCGCTATTGCTTGCCACGCCCGCGATCGAGGACGCGCGCATCGATACCCAAGGCATCATTTCAGTGAAAGCCGGCGGCAGCGTGATCCGCGGGCGCGCCAGCGCCAAGGTGGCGATAAACGGCACGCCGAATCCCTCCGGACGCATCGACATCAAACCTACCAGCGACCGCAATGGGGACGGGGTTTCCGACTATCTGATCACTTATCCGAACGGGGATACGCAGGTGCTGTACGTTTATTCATGATATCGGGAAATCCCGGCGGGTGGATTGCCTGCCGGGATCAAACCGAACCATCCAAATCATAAGTTCAGGACGCCCGTTGAACTGAAGAACTCACCGGTGCGCTAACGACCATTCTCGGTAGGATCGACCATCAGATAACCAAACTCCCAAGGCTCGCGGAATGGGCCCATCAGGGCGGCCGTCCGGTCCTTGCGCCATTGCACCGAATAGATACGCAACCTGACGGCCTCGGGTGGCAGCGGCGCTTCCAGGTCGAGTCGCGTGCCGGATGGCAGTTCATCAGCTTCCGCTTCAGCCTTCCCGATCGGGCGGTCCTGACTGTCGAGGAAATTCACCGTGACGGCTACGTCGCGCAAGGTCCTGTCATTGGTGTTGACGAAGCTGCCCACCCAGGTACGCTGGCCTGCAGCATCCGTCATTACTTCGTTACGGATCAGGGCCAGGATCTCGTCGTTCTGATGCACGATCATGAGCCACAGCACCAGGATCGGCAGAATGACCAGCACGGCGAGAATCTTCCATACCTTGATTTCAAGGGTCCAGCTGCTCCAGCGTTTGGGCTTGTCTTGTCCGGTTGTCATGCGTTGTCCTCAGTGTTGATAATGGCGCGGTCACGCTAGCGCCGCCCGCGCTGAATGACATGAGCAAACCCTGAGGAAGGGCTGAATGGCCGTTCGCCGCTACCAATTCGACAGTTTCAGCCTCGATCCCATCGAGCGGCGCCTGTTTGCCGGAGCCGTGCCGGTGGAGCTCAACAGCCGTTACTTCGACGCGCTGGTATTGCTGTTGCAGCATCCCGGCACGCTGCTCAGCAAGGAACGCTTCCTGCAGGAAGTGTGGCACGGCATCCCGGTCACCGACGAAGTCCTGACGCAATGCATCAAGACCCTGCGCCGGCAACTGGGCGACAGCGCCACGCAACCTCATTTGATCGAAACGATTCCCAAACATGGCTATCGCTTCATCGCCGCCGTGAACTGCGTGGCGGAGGGTAATGCGGCCCTTGAAGAAGGAAGTCCTGCCCTGGCATCACCGGCGATAGCCACTTCCGGCGCTTACGACTGGCGCCAATGCTGGTTGACCCTAGGGGCCGGCACCCTCGGTGGTGGCATGGCCGGCCTGCTCGGCGGCCTCGTGTTCGGCTTCGCCGCGGCGGAGCAGGCGCAGCAGAGCGGCATCGGCGCTTTATCGGCGTTGTTGGTGCTGGTGGCATTGGCCACCTTGCTGGCCCTGATCGGGGCAGCCGGCGTCGTGGGTGGTATCGCGGCGGCGCGGCTCCTGGCGCGCCACTTCCCATTCGCAGGGCTGATGGGTGGCGCAATCGGCGGTCTGCTCGTGGGCGCTTTCGGCAAGCTGATCGGTTACGACGCCTTCCTGCTGTTGTTCGGCCAGGCGCCCGGCGGCATCACCGGTGCTCTGGAGGGCCTATTGCTGGGCGCGGCGGTGGGACTTGCGGATGATCTGAGCCGGCGCTTCGCTGCAACCTGGAGCCTTCAGCGCAACGTGTTGCTGGCTGCTGCCATCGGCGCACTGGCTGGGCTGCTGATTACCGCGATGGGAGGACAACTACTGGGCGGCAGTCTCGCCCTGCTGGCTGAGAGCTTTCCCGATGCGCGTTTGCATCTCGACCCGCTCGGCACCCTGCTTGGGCCGTTCGCCATGAGTGTGCTGAATACGTTGGAAGCGGCATGGTTCAGCCTCTGTCTGGCCAGCGCGCTGATACTGGCGCGGCGTTGAACCAAAAGCCATCGTTGCGGCATGCAGCCTTTTCTCATTGAACGCGAGGCCGGCTCAACAGATCGTTGAGATGCGCGCGCACCTCCGGCCATTCGCTTCGAAGCACGGAGTACATCACCGTATCGCGGATGGTGCCGTCGCGGCGCAGCTTGTGGCTGCGGATCACCCCATCCTTCTTCGCGCCCAGGCGCTCGATCGCGCGCTGGCTGGCAAGGTTGAAATTGTCGGTGCGCCAGCCGACCACGTTGCAGTCCAGGGTGTCGAAAGCATGCGTCAACAGCAGCAGCTTGCAGGTGGTGTTGACATGCGTGCGCTGCACGCGTTTGGCGTACCAGGTGTAGCCAATTTCCACACGCTTCACGGCGGGCAGAATGTCGTGATAACTCGTAGTGCCAAGCACCGTACCGCCGGTTTCTTCGATGACGGCAAAGGCAAAGCGGTCGCCCTCCTCGCGGTTTTTCAAGGCAGCTTCAATGTAGCCGCGCGCCTCATCCGGCGCCGGCACCGAGGTAACACGCAGATTCCACAATTCTCCATCCATGGCGGCCTCGCGCAGGCCGGCTTCGTGGTCGAGCGAGAGCGGTACGAGCACTATGCCGCGTGCAGTGAGGGTAACGGGTTCAACGAAAGTCATGAAAGTGCGCCGTTCTGTTAATTAGTTGGCTTGCCCGCGAATCCACTCGATAACGTTCATCGCATCTTCGTCGGGTGGGTAGACCGGGTAGAAATAAAGATAGACTTCACTGTAACGCCCCCCTTTTAAGCCGTGGCAGCGAACGCGTCATGGTACGAAACCACGCCCGAAGGCAACGAGCCCGTGAACGAAAGGGCCTGGAAGTATTCCGCCGGCACACCTGGCAGTGTCAGCGAGGGTTCCGCCATGAAACCGAAGCGTGAATAGTAGGCAGGCTCTCCGAGTACCACACAGCCGGCTGCGCCCAGTGTGCGCAATTCGTTCAGCGCCTGCGCCATGAGCACGGCACCGACACCGCTGCCTTGG
>DATMFX010000152.1:0-4462 GCA_035555995.1 Hyphomicrobiales bacterium
TCAGGCCGCTTTCATTCACGTACCGGGCAATGTAGGCACTGCGGCGCAGGTTCTCGGCGCGGCCGACGGCATCATGCGGCAGATCCTTGCTCAGGCCGAGACGCACGGCCTTGCCGTCGAGCACCGTACTCACCCGGCCCATGTCGAACAGGCGCCGTTCCAGCGCGTGCGACAGCGTGGATTTGCCCGAACCCGACAGCCCCACGAACATCACGGTAACCGGCTTCTGGCCGTAGCGGGTGGCGCGTTCCTCCGGCGTCACGTGACCCTCGCGGCGCACGCCGCCCTGGTTGGTGCCGCCGCCCTGCACGATCATGCCGGCACCCACCGTCACGTTGGTAAGGCGATCGATCACGATGAACGAGCCGGTGGTGGTGTTGTCCTGGTAGGCGTCGAAATAAAGCGGCTGGTCGAAGCTGAGTTCGCACAGCGCGATTTCGTTGAGCTGCAGGCACGAGGCTTCGCGTTTTTCCAGCGTGTTGACGTCTATCGTGTGGAGGATGCGGCTGATGGTGCCGCTTGCCGCCTTGGTGGTGTGCTTGAAGTTGTACAGCCGCCCGGGCTGCATTTGTGCTTCGCTCATCCACACCACGGTGGCGGTGAGGTGGTCCTGTGCCGCCGGCAGATTGTCCGGATGCGCCAGCATGTCGCCGCGGCTGATGTCGATCTCGTCCTCTAGCGTGAGGGTGATGGCAAGCGGCGGGTAGGCCACTTCCAGTTCCTCGTCGTGGGTCACGATGGATTTCACCCGGCTGGTCATGCCCGAAGACACCACCTGCACCACGTCGCCCTTGCGCACCACGCCGGAGGCCACGGTGCCGCAATAGCCGCGAAAGTTGAGGTTGGGACGATTGACGTACTGTACCGGCAGGCGGAAGTCCTGGAAGTTGCGGTTGGCGGTTACCTGCACCGTTTCCAGCATTTCCATCAGCGTGGGGCCTTCGTACCACGGCGTCTGCGTGCTGCGGTTGACCACGTTGTCGCCGTTGAGCGCGGAAATGGGAATGAAGGTGAGCTCGCCGGTGTCCAGTGTGCTGGCGAACTCGAGGTAGTCGGCGCGGATGCGCTCGAACACCGCTTCGTCGAATTGCATCAGATCCATCTTGTTGATGGCCACGATGACGTGGTGGATGCCGAGCAGCGTGGAAATGTAGGTGTGGCGCCGGGTCTGCGTCATCACGCCGTGGCGGGCGTCGATGAGGATGATGGCCAGCTCGCAGTTGGAGGCGCCGGTGGCCATGTTGCGGGTGTACTGCTCATGGCCGGGCGTGTCGGCGATGATGAACTTGCGCTTGGCGGTGGAGAAATAGCGGTACGCCACGTCGATGGTGATGCCCTGCTCGCGTTCCGCCTGCAGGCCGTCGACCAACAGGGCCAGGTCCATGCCGGTGCCGGTGGTGTCGGACTTGATGCTGTCCGACTTGATGGCGGCAAGCTGGTCCTCGTAGATCATCTTGGTGTCGTGCAAGAGGCGCCCGATGAGCGTGCTCTTGCCGTCGTCCACGCTGCCGCAGGTCAACAGGCGCAGGAGTTCCTTGCGTTCGTGCTGTGCCAGGTAGGCATTGATGTCGGTGCTGATGAGTTCGGATTGATGCGACATGGGGATTTCGATTCTCTGTTCGTGCGTGAGGCGGCGGGCCTCAGAAGTAACCTTCGCGTTTTTTCTGTTCCATCGAGCCGGCCTGGTCGCTGTCGATCAGGCGGCCCTGGCGCTCGGAAGTGGTGGCCAGCAGCATTTCCTGGATGATTTCCGGCAGCGTGGCGGCATGCGAGCGGATGGCGCCGGTGAGGGGATAGCAGCCGAGCGTGCGGAAGCGCACGGTTTCCATGCGCTGGGTCTTGCGCAGTTCCTCGGGCATGCGATCGTCGTTCACCATGATGGTGACGCCTTCGTAGTCCACCACCGGACGTTCCTTGGCGAAGTAGAGGTCGGGAATTTCGATGTTGTTGAGGTGGATGTATTGCCATACGTCCAGCTCGGTCCAGTTGGACAGCGGGAACACGCGGATGCTTTCGCCGCGGTTGATCTTGCCGTTGTACAGGTTCCACAACTCGGGGCGCTGGTTCTTGGGATCCCAGCGGTGGTTCTTGTCGCGGAACGAATACACGCGCTCCTTGGCGCGGGATTTCTCCTCGTCGCGGCGGGCGCCGCCGAACGCGGCATCGAAGCGGTAGTGGTTCAGCGCCTGCTTGAGCGACTGGGTCTTCATGATGTCGGTGTGCTTGGCGCTGCCGTGGGTGAAGGGTCCGACGCCGGCCGCCACGCCGTCCTGGTTGATGTGCACCAGCAGGTCCAGGCCGTACTTTTTTGCCATGTTGTCGCGGAACTCGATCATTTCCCGGAATTTCCAGGTGGTGTCGACGTGCAGCAGCGGAAACGGCAGCTTGCCGGGGTAGAAGGCCTTCAGGGCCAGGTGCAGCATCACCGCGGAATCCTTCCCGATCGAGTACAGCATGACGGGACGTTCGAATTCGGCGGCGACTTCGCGAATGATATGGATGCTCTCGGCTTCGAGCTGTTTGAGGTGGGTCAGGCGATATTCAGACATAAGACGTGGTTTCGTTCGATTCTGTGGGCCCGGCGAAGGGCGCCTGGTGAAGTGCATCGCGCATTATAGGGGAAAGTACCGGCAAACGCAGGCAGCCCCTGGAACGTGTTTGCGGTTTTGCCGCCACCGGGGCGGTCGAGGGGGCGAATGCCGCTCAGGGCTTTTGCCAATGCCAATACCGCTCAAGGCTTTCGACAATACCGCTCAAGGCTGTCGACAATATCGCTCAAGGCTTTTCGACGCCGTAGCTCTCGGACAGCGGGCCTGCGGCCTGCGGATCGGTCTTGGTGGCATAGTCCAACGGCGGCGCCTTGGGCGGTTCGCGGCTGGGCAGGGCGGTGCTGCCCGGGGCGTGTCCGCCATCGTCGTGGTGGCCGCTTTCGCGGTCGAGCAGTCCCTTGCCGGCACCGGTGAGCGTCAACTGGCTGGAAATGTAATCGGGGCACAGCGAGCGCGCGCCTTCGGCCATGTGGGTGTAGACCTCGCGGTAGCTGTCGGTGAGCGCGTTCAAGAGCCGCGCGCTGTTGCTGAAGTGCGTGTGCACGTTGCTTTTGTAGGCTTCGTGTTCCTCGCTGAGGCGCTGCAACTGCTGCTTGAGCTCGCGCACCTGGGCTTCGTCGGAGCGCAGCAGCTTGAACAGCAGCGCGCCCACGGCGGCACCGACGAGAAAACAGGCAATGGCGAGGATCCAGGACATGCAGAAGTCTCCTTAGTGGTTGCCCGGGATTATACCTGTAAGGCCCGGCAAAGCATCGCGGGCGCGGGCGGTGCCGCAGAAGTTCTATAATCGCGGGCTTGTTGTCTGTTTTTGGATTTTGCCTTGTCTCAGCATCAGTCCCTTCCGGCGTCCGGTCCCGCCCGGCTTTACCAACAGGATCTGCAATCCGGCGCGCTGCAGCCGGATATGGCGCAGGCGCATGCGGTGGAGCGCCTGCAGCGCCTGTTCGAGACGCTGTGCGCGCGCCACGCCATAAATGCCGCCACCGGGCTGCGCGGGCTCTGGCGCAGACTGCAGGGCCGGCGCGAGCCGCCACCGCGTGGCCTGTATCTCTGGGGCGGGGTGGGGCGCGGCAAAACCTACCTGATGGATCTGTTCTTTCACGCCCTGCCGGGCGAGCGCAAGCTGCGGCTGCATTTCAATCGCTTCATGCTGCATGTGCACGAGCGCCTGCGCGACCTGCAGGGGCAGAGCGATCCCCTGCGCAGCGTGGCGCGCGAATTTGCGGCGCGGGCGGATGTGCTTTGTTTCGATGAATTCTTCGTGTCCGACATCGGCGATGCGATGATTCTGGGCACCCTGCTGGAGCATCTGTTCGCCGCCGGCGTCACGCTGGTGGCCACCTCCAACGTGGTGCCCGAACGCCTTTATGAGAACGGTCTGCAGCGGGAGCGTTTCCTGCCCGCCATCGCGCTGCTGGAGCGCTACACCGAAGTGCTTGGCGTGGATGGCGGCGTGGACTACCGCCTGCGTTCGCTGGACCGCGCCGCCACGTACCACTGGCCGCTCGATATCCGCGCCGAAGCGGCGCTGCAGGATCTGTTCGAACAATTGACGCGTGGCCAGCAGGTGCAGCGCGATTGTCTGCTGACCCTGCAGCGGCGCCAGGTGCCGGTGCGTGCCCTGGGCAACGGGGTGGCATGGTTCGCCTTCGAGGTCATTTGCGGCCAGGGCCGGGGCAGCGCCGACTACGTCGAACTGGCACGGCAGTATCATTCGGTGCTGGTGTCCGGGGTGCCGCAGCTGATTGAGTCGCGCGACGACGAAACGCGCCGCTTCATCACGCTGGTGGACGAGTTCTACGACCACGGCGTCAAGCTGGTGCTGTCCGCGGCGGTGGCGCTGGAAACGCTCTACCGCGGCAGGCAGCTGGCGTTCCCGTTCGAGCGCACCCGCAGCCGCCTCCTGGAGATGC
>DATMFX010000153.1:0-2642 GCA_035555995.1 Hyphomicrobiales bacterium
CCGTCTACGGCGCCCGTCCCCTGAAACGCGCGATCCAGCAATGGCTGGAAAATCCGCTGGCCCAGCACGTGCTCAGCGGCGAATACCCGCCGGGCAGCACCATCGTCGTCAAATTGGTGGGCGAGGATTTGGCCTTTACCCACCATTGAAGAATGGTGGAGTTGGATCAGTGGCCCGCATCGATACCGTTGCGCCTCGTACTTAGGTGTTCCGCACCAGAGTTTAATCTAGTGCGTAACCGCGATGTTCAGGCGCTTGCAGCTGGTTGCGGGGCATGGCATCCGGGGGCGTCGTAGGGCCAGGGATGGCCCGGAGCCGAGCGCCACATGGATGTGCTTGCAGCGTACCCCGGATGCCATGCCCCGCAACCGGCTGCAACAGTTTTGATGCGGACTTCAAGAATTCCACAATCGGCTGCAACAGTTTCGATGCGGATCACTTCAAAACCAAAATAACAAGCCAAAAAAAAGCCCCGGCTCCTTACGGAAACCGAGGCGAGGGGACCGCTACTCTCAAATCTGGTATGAACGTTCAGGACGCGATCGGCATGTCCGGCATTGAATCCTGCAACGTCCTAATGATGTGCGCGTAATACTCCTCCACCCCAATGAAACACCCCCGCTGTGCCTCATAGCAGTACACCTGCCCACGCCCGATGTCGTATACCCACCCGTGCAGCGTCAGCGTCCCGGTGCCCAGCTTCGCGGTAACCGACGGATGCGTCTCCAGATGCCGCAGCTGCTGGATCACGTTCTCCTCGATCAATTCCTTCATCTGCTCCGAGCACAGCGTGTTGCCGTTGCGCGCCCGCACCTTCGCCGCGGCCGCCGCGCCATTGCTCAGCCAGTTGGACACATGGTGCAGATGCTTCACGGAATCCGGATCGATCGACCCCTTGATGGCCCCGCAATCGGTGTGGCCGCAGATCACGATGTGTTTCACCCCCAGGATCGCCAGCGCATATTCCAGCGTGGCATCCATGTCGTTGGTGGCCTGCGCGTAGTACGGCGGTACGAAATTGCCGGCGTTGCGGGCGATGAACAGCTCGCCGGGCTTGGTCTGCGTGATCAGGTTGGGATCGATGCGGGAGTCGGAGCAGGTGATGAACAGCACTTCGGGGGACTGCTGCTTGGCCAGGAGCTGAAACAGTTCTTTATCCTGGTTGAATGTTTCGCGTTGAAACTTGACGATCCCGGCGATGAGCTTTTCCACGGTGCCTCCGGTGGCTGGATGAGGGGCGAACTGACTGACCGTTGCGTTTTACCAGACCCGACTATAGTTATAAGCTTCTTTTCGATTGGCTTTACTTGTGATAGGAATTTACTTCCAGTGATAGCCATCCCATGAGGCGCCCATGAAGGAACTGAATTTTTCACTCAAGCAACTGCGTTATTTCCTGGTTGCCTCGCGCCACCGCAGCCTGCGCCAGGCGGCGCTGGAGCTTGGCATCACCCAGCCTTCGCTGAGCGCACAGCTCAAGCTGCTGGAGGAAACCCTGGGGGTGAAGTTGTTCGAACGTACGCGCGGCGGGGTGTCGCTGACCCCCATGGGACGCGACATGCTGATCGAGGCCAGCCAGGCGGTGAGCGCTGCGGAGGCGATTCTGGATACCGCCACCTTTGCCACCAAGGGCCCCACGGGCACGTTCCGGCTTGGCACCACGCCCTCGCTCGGGCCGTATTCGCTGCCCTGGATACTGCCCTCGGTGCGGCAGTCCTATCGCGGGGTCAAGTTCTTCGTGCAGGAGGCACCGTCCACGCTGCTGGTTTCGCGGCTGAAATCCGGCCAGTACGATTTCATTTTCACCACGCTGCCGATCGACGATCCGAGCCTGACCGTGGTGCCGCTGTTCCGCGAACCGATCTACCTGATCGTGCACGCCGAGCACCCGCTGGCGAGCCTGGGCGAGATCGCGGCGGAACAACTGGCCGGGTTGGAGATTCTGGCGATCGAGGAACATCACCTGTTCTTCCGGCAGGTGGACGACCTGTGCCGGCGCTTCCATGCGCAGCTGTTGCGCGACTTCGAAGGCTCCAGCCTGGATGCGATCCGGCAGATGGTGCAGATGGACATGGGTTCGGCGTTCCTGCCGGCCCTGTACATCCGCGCCGAAATCCGCGACCGCAGCGACCTGCAGGTGCTGGAGGTGGCGGGCGAGCCGATATTCCGCGTGCACGCGCTGGCCTGGCGCAGCACTTCGCCCCTGCGCAGTTTCTACCGCGGCCTGTCGGAGTTTTTCCAGGACCGGGCCAGGGAACAGTTCGGGGACGACATCGTGCTGCAATAGCATGGCGTGCCTGTGGTCCATTCATCGATACGCGAGTTCTGCATGCCCCTGAAGGTCGATTCTCCTTATTTTGCCGCCGTGGATCTCGGCTCCAACAGTTTTCATCTGGTGATCGCCCGCGTGCAGGAGGCGAGCGTGGAGATCATCGACCGCGAGAAAGACATGGTGCAGCTGGCGCGCGGCATCGACGCGCATGGCGCTTTGAGCGAGGACGCGCAAAAGCGCGCGCTGGCCTGCCTGGCGCGTTTCGCCGAACGCCTGCGCCACATTCCCCGCGAGCAGATCCGCGCGGTGGGCACCAAGGCGCTGCGCCATGCGCGGCATGCCAAGCGTTTTCTGCGCGCCGCGGAGGAGG
>DATMFX010000154.1:0-3068 GCA_035555995.1 Hyphomicrobiales bacterium
CGAACACCAGCACCGCGCCCACCACGATCCACTGCATGCGGCTGAGCGCACCGGTCTTGAGCCAGAACGCGCCGTAGATCAGCACCGTGCTCACCATCAGTACCGCCGTGGCACTGAAAATGCCGCCCAATTCGAACGCCATGCCGGCAATTTCCACCGGCCGTGGATCGAGTTTGTAGATCAACAGAAAGATGATCAGCGGAATGTATTCAAGAAAGGCCTTCATCGTGCGCTCCGGTGGACTCAAGCGCCATGTTACCGCATCGCCATTGCGGCATGTGGTACCCTGATCCAATTTTACGAGGCCTTGATTCATGTCTGCGCAAGCCCTTGCCATTCATCCCGTGAACCCGCAACTGCGTCTGATCAAACAAGCCGTGGAGGTGATCCGGCGCGGCGGCATCATGGTGTATCCCACCGATTCCGCCTATGCGCTCGGCTGCGCGGTGGGCAACAAGGCGGGCATGGAGAGCATCGTGCGCATCCGGCAGGTGGACAGCAAACACAACTTCACCCTGGTGTGCCGCGACCTGTCGGAAATTGCGACCTATGCACGGGTGGACAACAGCACCTATCGTTTGCTGAAGGCGCACACGCCGGCGCCCTATACGTTCATTCTGAAAGCGACGTCGGAAGTGCCGCGCCTGTTGCAGCATCCCAAGCGCAAGACCATCGGTATCCGGGTGCCGGATCATCCGGTGGTGGCGGCTCTGCTGGCCGAATTGGAGGCGCCGCTGGTGAGCAGCAGTTTGATCATGCCGGGGGAGACGGAACCCTTGATCGACATGGAAGACATAGAGAGGCTGCTGCGCCATGAGGTGGACCTGATCATCGATTCCGGTTTCTGTGGGCTGGAGGCGACCACCGTGGTGGATCTGGAGGATGGGGTGTCGAAGATACTGCGGCGTGGGAAGGGGGATCCTTCGCCGTTTGAATAAGGGGCTGTATTGGAATTTGTGTCGGGGTTGTGGCCCGTATCCGATCTGTTGCAGTCGCTTGGCCGGATTGGCCTTCGGGGGTACGCTGCAAGCACATCCCTGTGGCGCTCGGCTTCGGGCCATCCCTGGCCCTACGACGCCCCCCGAAGGCCTATCCGGCCAAGCGACTGCGAGCCTTCGGCATCGGGTTACGCACAGCCACCCTGTCCAGACTCCCGCAAGAAAGCTCCATCAGCAAACCCACCGGTCCCCGCTGCCGTGTTTGGCGGGTTTGTGGCTATAATCCCGCCCCATCCAGGCACGGGAGCCGCCTGGGCGGAACCACAGGGTGAGACACCCGGGAGTAAGTTTTGAGTTCGATCGATTCCCAGCGGCGAGTGCTGTCTGGCATGCGTCCCACGGGGCGTCTTCATCTGGGCCACCTGTTTGGCGTCATCCACAACTGGATCAAACTGCAGCACGAATACGAATGCTTCCTGTTCGTAGCGGATTGGCACGCCCTTACCACCCATTACGAAACCCCTCAGATCATCGAAAACAATGTCTGGGACATGGTCATCGACTGGCTCGCCGCCGGCGTTTCGCCGAATGCCGCCACGCTCTTCATCCAATCGCGCGTGCCCGAACATGCCGAACTGCACCTGCTGCTGTCCATGATGACCCCGCTCGGCTGGCTCGAACGTGTGCCCACCTACAAGGACATGCAGGAAAACCTGCGGGAAAAGGACCTCGCCACCTATGGTTTCCTTGGCTACCCGCTGCTGCAGAGCGCCGACATCCTGATCTACCGCGCCGGCCTGGTGCCGGTGGGCGCCGATCAGGTGGCGCACGTCGAATTCACGCGGGAAGTGGCGCGCCGCTTCAATCACCTGTACGGCCGCGAGCCCGATTTCGAGGAAACCGCCAAGGCTGCCATCGCCAAGATGGGCAAGAAGGCGGCCAAGCTCTACGGCGAACTGCGCCGTAAATATCAGGAACAGGGCGAGGCGGAAGCGCTGGAACGCGCGCGTGCGCTGCTGGCCGAACAGCAGAGCATCACGCTTGGCGATCGCGAGCGCCTGTTCGGTTATCTGGAAGGCAGCGGCAAGATCATTCTGCCCGAACCGCAGGCCAAGCTTACGCCGGCCGCCAAGATGCCCGGGCTCGACGGGCGCAAGATGTCCAAGTCCTACGACAACGTCATCAGCCTGCGCGACGACACCGACACCGTGGCGCGCCGCATCCGCACCATGCCCACCGATCCGGCGCGCGTGCGCCGGACCGATCCTGGCAATCCCGATCTGTGCCCGGTGTGGCAGTTCCATGAAATCTTTTCCAACGCCGAGACCCAGGCCTGGGTGCAGCAAGGCTGCCGCAGCGCCGGCATCGGTTGTCTCGAATGCAAGCAACCGGTGATCGACGCCATCGAAGACGTGCTCAAGCCGATCCGTGAACGCGCGGAGCAGTTCGAGGGCAATCTCGACCTGGTCAAATCCATCATCGCCGAAGGCTCGGAAAAAGCGCGCGACATGGCGCGCGACACCTTGCAGGACGTGCGCCAGGCCATGGGCCTGAACTACCGCTGAGTGTGTGTATGAGCGATCCGCAGCAGGCAGAACAATCAGAGCAACCGGAAGTACCGGAACCGCGGGAAACACCGGAACAATCGGAAGCATCGGCACAACCGGAAGCACTGGAGCAATTAGAAGCCCCGGAGCAGCCGGGACAACCTGACGCGCTGGAACAGGCGGAGCCGCAACTGGACGAAAGCGGTTCTTTGCTGGTCAGAGCGCGCCGCGCAGGTGCCGCCCGCCAGGAGGAATTGCCGTTTGCCTTCATTGCCGGCAAGGCCGTCACCGATCTTCCGAAGGACCTCTACATTCCGCCCGATGCGCTGGAGGTGTTCCTGGAGGCGTTCGAAGGGCCGCTCGATCTCTTGCTGTATCTGATCAAGCGCCAGAACATCGACATCCTCGACATCAACGTGGCTGAAATCACCGCGCAATACATCGCCTACGTGGAACTGATGGAAGCCTCGCAGTTCGAACTGGCGGCGGAGTATCTGGTGATGGCGGCGATGCTGGCCGAGATCAAGTCGCGCATTCTGCTGCCGCGCTCGCAGGAAGAGGAAGAGGACGAAGAGGATCCACG
>DATMFX010000155.1:0-2946 GCA_035555995.1 Hyphomicrobiales bacterium
TGCCGAGCACTTCGTCGAGGCTGTCGCCGATTACCGGGAAACGCGAGTGCTGCGCCTCGATCACCACCGGCAGAATTTCCTCGGGCGTGGATTCGGCGCGCACGGTAACCACCTGCGAGCGCGGAATCATGATGTCGCGCACCTGCATGGCGCTCACCTGCAGCGCGCCTTCGATGATGCTCAGGGCGTCGTGGTCCAGCACCTTGTTGCGCTGCGCGCGGCGCAGTACCCCGATGAGATCCTCGGTGTCCTCCACCGTTTCGGTGAATACTTCCCTGAGTTTGCCGATCCAGGAACTCTGTCCTGCATCGCTGTTGGATTGGCTGTCGCTCATGATGTGGATGTGGGCATCAATAGGGATCGGGGTATCCCAGTTGTTGGAGAATTCGGGTTTCCAGGGTTTCCATCACCTTGGCGTCGGCGTCATCTTCATGGTCGTAGCCGCGCAGGTGCAACACGCCGTGCACGGTCAGGTGTGCCCAGTGGGCATCCTCTGGCTTGCCCTGCTGTTGCGCCTCGCGCTGCACTACCGGTACGCAGATGGCAAGATCGCCGAGTTCCGGCAGCGGCGCCAGGGCATCGGGCACCGGAAACGACAGGATGTTGGTGGCGCCCTGCTTGTGACGGTATTGGCCATTGAGCGCGGCCGATTCCCCCTCGTCCACCAGGCGGATGCTGAGGCGGTTCACCTGGCGGTCGGGTGCCACTTGCGCAAGCGCCGTCATGGCCCAATGCTTGAACTGGCGCTTGAGCGGCACCTGGCGGGTGCCACTGTGGTTCTGCAGGTCAACTGTCACGTTCATTGGGGCGTTCGCGCTCCTGGGCGCCAAGTGCCGCAATGTTGGCTTTGTCGTAGGCGTCGTAGGCTTCCACGATGCGTTGCACGATGGGATGGCGCACCACGTCGGCCGCGGTGAACCAGGTAAAGCTGATGCCTTTCACCTGGCGCAGCACGTTGCTCACCTGCACCAGGCCCGACCGGGTGCCCTTGGGCAGGTCGATCTGGGTCACGTCGCCGGTGATCACGGCGGTGGAGCCGAAACCGATGCGGGTGAGGAACATCTTCATCTGCGAAGTGGTGGTGTTCTGGCTTTCATCCAGAATGATGAAGGAATCGTTGAGCGTGCGGCCGCGCATGTAGGCAAGCGGCGCCACTTCGATCACCTGGCGTTCGATCAGCTTGGCCACGCGCTCGAAGCCGAGCATTTCGTACAGGGCGTCGTAGAGGGGGCGCAGGTAGGGATCCACCTTCTGCGACAGATCGCCCGGCAGAAAGCCGAGTTTTTCGCCCGCTTCCACCGCGGGGCGCACCAGCAGGATGCGGCTTACCCGCTCGCTCACCAGCGCTTCCACCGCGCAGGCCACGGCCAGGTAGGTCTTGCCGGTGCCGGCAGGGCCGATGCCGAAGTTGATGTCGTGCTTGAGGATGGCCTGCACGTAGTTGTTCTGCTGAGGCGTGCGCGGCTTCACCGACAGCTTGGGCGTGCGCAGCACGTGTTCGATGCTGGCTTCGCCGTCCGCGATCTGGGTGGCGCCGCCCTGGTAGCTGCTCACCTCGGTGAGCACCAGGTGCACGAGATCGGGCGTGAGCACCGCGTTGTCGGTCATGGCGTAGAGCTTTTCCAGCGCACGGGCGCCGAGTTCCAGCGTATCGGGATGACCGACGAGGGTGAAGACGTTGCCGCGGTTCTGGATGGTCAGATCGAGGCGCGCTTCCAGAAAACGCAGATGTTCATTGAGGCGACCGCAAAGATTGGCCAGGCGCTGCGGGTTGTCGGGCGACAGTTCCAGCCTGCGGGAATGGGGTTCACTGGTCATGAAGGGGGCGCTGTCCGCTCCGTGCTGCTCAAGATGGGCGGAGTATAGCAGGGCGATGCGGGGGAGGGATCAAATTTGCACGAAAAATTGAATAATCTTTATTAATCAAAGAGATATGTTGGAATTTTTCGGGAGTGAGCCTGCCGGGGGGAGGGGGTGTCCGCCTGCCGAAAACAACCGGGCAGAGGGGAAATCCTTTGCTATTCTGCTGTCAGGGCATGACGCCAGGACGAGCAGGAGACACGGATGTCACAGGTCAGGGAAGATCAGGATTCGCCTTGGAAGGAGGCGCTGGAACTTTTCTTCGAACCCTTCCTGCAATTGCTGTACCCGGATATTCACCAGGCTATCGACTGGTCGCGTCGTGCCACCTTCCTTGATAAGGAACTGCAGAAGCTCACCCCTGACGGTAGCACTGGCCGGCGCTATGCCGACAAGCTGGCGCAGGTGTGGCTGCACAATGGGCATGAATGCCGGGTGTTGATCCATGTGGAACTGCGGATGGCGGAAGACTTCAACGGCGATGGCTGTCGCGATTGGTGCTTCCGTTCCGGAACGCGCAGTCAGATGATCTATAACCTGGGACTGTGAGGAGTGGGGGTAGATTCCGGTTTTCTCAGGAAGAAAACGGGGCTGTCTCCCCAAACGCAAAAACGGCGGCCCTGAAACCAGGGCCGCCGTTTTTTTTGCATCAGAAGCGGAAGGATGCGCCGATGCCGAGGGTATCTTCGTCCGGACCGTCGTAGTCGGCGGTGCGGGCAAAGCCCTGGACGTAGAAGGTCGGGGTGACGAAGTAGCTGGCCTGGATGCCAACACTGGTGATGTCGGTGTTGTTGTAGTCGGAGATGGACGCTACGGCGCCGATGCCCAGTTTCGGGTTGACGTAGTAGGTGGCTTCGCCGCTTACCACGTAACCGGAATCCCAGGCGTCGACGTAGCCGGCGCTCAGGGTGTAGGCCACGCTGGCGGTACCGGCCAGTTTGGCCACGCCGTGATACTCGGCAGCCAGGGTGTCGACGTCGCTGTCCACGGAGCGAGTGTAGGACACCAGCACTTCAGCGGTATCGGACAGGTAGGTGCCCAGGCCGACGCGATAGGTGTCGTCGTTGAAGGCATCGCTGTAGCCGG
>DATMFX010000156.1:0-4705 GCA_035555995.1 Hyphomicrobiales bacterium
GGCCGCTATCGCGAGCGCGATGCCAGCGGCGCCATCGACAGCGCCGGGCAACTGGCCGATGGCTCGCCGATCGATGGCGCGCTGGATCTGGAACGGGCGTTGATGCTCCACCCCGAATACTTCGTGGACACCTTTACCGAAAAGCTGCTCACCTATGCGCTTGGCCGCGGCCTGGAGTCATTCGACATGCCGGTGGTGCGCAGCATCACCCGCGCGGCCGCCGCCGAGAATTACCAATTTTCCGCCATCGTGGCGGGTATCGTGCAAAGCGTGCCGTTCCGCCTCAAGCGTGCGGTGGAGGCGGAAACGCCCACGCTGAGCACGGCGCAGCTCGCGCCAACCGGCAACGCCACCGACTGAGGACGCCTTCATGTTCATCAACAGGAAATGCCTCTCGCGCCGTCACGTGCTGCGCGGCGCCGGCACACTGCTGGCCCTGCCGCTGCTCGACGCCATGATTCCCGCCATGACGGCGCTGGCGCAAACGCCCGCCAGGGTGCAGCCGCGCCTGGGTTTCGTGTACGTACCGCACGGCGCCATCATGAGCGAATACACCCCCGAGGCCAGCGGCACCGGCTTCGAATTCAAACCTATCCTCAAGCCGCTGGAACCCTATCGCGAACGCCTGAATATCGTCAGCGGCCTTGGCCATCAGGCGGCCGACACCTCCGCCGTGCATTCGCTGAGTCCCTGCACCTGGCTGAGCGGCGTGCGCCCCAAGGCCACGCTGGGTTCCGACGCCTACGCCGGCGTAACCGCCGACCAGTTCGCCGCGCAGGTGATCGGGCAGGACACGCCCCTGCCCTCGCTGGAACTGGCCACCGAAGATCACAGCGGCCTGATCGGCGCCTGCGACCGCGACTACGGCTGCATCTACATGAACACGCTGTCCTGGCGCACACCCACCACGCCCAACCCCATGGAGATCAACCCGCGCAAAGTGTTCGAACGCTTGTTCGGCCAGGGCGGTAGCGCTGAACAACGCCTGGCGCGGCAAGCCCAGGACCGCAGCGTGCTCGACGCCGTGGTGCAGCAGGCGCAGGGCTTCAACCGCACGCTTGGCCCGGCCGACCAACGGAAAGTGGCGGACTACCTCGACAGCGTGCGCGAAATCGAACGCCGCCTGCAGCAGGCCGAAGCGCAGCTGGCGCGCAACGCCGACCTGGAAATTCCCGATGCGCCCGCCGGCATTCCCTTCGTGTACGAAGAGCACCTGCGCATGATGTTCGACTTGATGACACTCGCCTTCCAGACCGAAACCACCCGCATCGCCACCTTCATGATGGCGCGCGAGCTGAGCAACCGCACCTATCCGCAGGTGGGCGTCAACGAGGGGCACCACGCCACCTCGCATCACCAGAACAACCCGGAAAAAATGGCCAAGAACACCTTGATCCAAACCTATCACGTGACCTTGTTCCGCGAGTTTCTGGATCACATGGCCAGCATCGAGGAAGGCGACGGCAGCCTGCTGGACAACAGCATCCTGTTGTACGGCTCCAACATGAGCAACAGCAACGCACATGACCACTATCCACTGCCGGCGGTGCTGGTGGGTGGCGGTGGCGGGCGCATCAAGGGCGGCCAGCACATCCGCTACGATGCCCGCACGCCCATGACCAACCTGGTGCTCACCATGCTGCACAAGGCCGGCGTGGAACAGCCGAGCCTGGGCGACAGCACCGCACTGGTAGCGGAGCTGTAACATGCGTGGTTTCCTGACACGTCGCTTGCCAACCGCCATGCCGCGCTCGTCCGGATCGGCGCAGCGCCCCTCGTCATTGCGCGTTTTGTTGCTGTCTTCGCTGCTGTTCAGCGCGGCGCCCTTACTGGCGCAACCACTCGACCCGCTTGAAGACGGCCGCGGCTTGGCACTGCTCGATGCCGTAAAAGCCAATGACACCATCACCGCACGCCAACTGCTCGACGGCGCGCGCAACGTCGATCAGCCTGAGGCCGATGGCATGACAGCGCTGCACTACGCCGTGCTCAACGCGTCGGAGGAACTGGTGGCCGCACTGCTGCAAGCCGGCGCCGATGCCAGCGCCGCCACGCGCTACGGCGTCAGTCCGCTCTACCTCGCCGTACAGAACGGCGACGCCGCCATCACCAAACGCTTGCTGGACGCCGGCGCCGATCCCAACCAGGAATACCGCGAAGGCGAACGCATGCTGATGACCGCCGCCCGCACCGGCGACGCAGCCACCGTGGAACTGCTGCTGAATGCCGGGGCGCAAGTCGACGCCCGTGAAAACTGGCACGGGCAAACCGCCTTGATGTGGGCCATGGCGCAACAACATCCCGCGTTGGTGAAAATACTGGTAAGCCACGGTGCCGACGTAAACGCCAATTCCAATATCGAGGAATGGGAACGCCAGATCACCGAGGAACCGCGTGAGAAATGGCTGCCGCCCGGCGGCATGACACCGCTGCATTTTGCCGCGCGCGAAGGCTGTACTGCCTGCATCGCTCCGCTGCTGCAGCATGGCGCCGATATCGACGCCGCCACGCCAAAAGGCCTTACCGCCCTGCTGCTGGCCATCATCAACGGCCATTACGATACCGCCTGGCAACTGGTGGAAGCCGGCGCCAACGTCAATCTGAACGACGACACCAACCGCTCGCCGCTCTATGCCGCGGTGGATTTCAACTCCATGCCCGAGTCCAACCGTCCCTCGCCGGACGTGTTCGTCAACGAACACGACAGCCTGGCGCTGATCGAGCTCCTGCTGAAACACGGCGCCGACGTGAACGTGCAGTTGAGCCAGATGGCGCCCTATCGTCTCAAGCTGGATCGCGGCAACGACACGATGCTCGGCGCCGGCACCACCCCGTTTCTGCGCGCCGCCAAGAGCGCCGATCTTCCCACCATGGAGCTTCTTTTGCGCCATGGCGCCGACGCCACGCTGACCACCAGCGCCGGCATCGATCCCCTGATGGCCGCTGCCAACCTGGGCACGCACGAAAGCGACTCCACCGGACGCTACAAAACCGAAGCGCAGATAATCGCCGCCATCGAACTGTGCCAGCGCCAGGGATTGAACGTCGATGCCCGCACCAGGGATGGACGCAATGCGCTGTTCGGCGCCGCTACTTTCGGCTTCACCGAAGTGGTGCGCTACCTGGCTGAGCAAGGCGCCGAAGTGCATTACCAGGACAGCCGCGGCCTCTCGCCGCTCGACGCCGCCATGGGTAAGGCCGGCGGCTTCGGCTTTTCCGGTAGCGACGGCGTGTTCTGGAAAGAGACGGTGGCGCTGTTGGAAAGTCTCTGAAACCGGGATCAGCCAAATTCTGCGTAGCGAAGCGAATCCCGCCCCACCCATAACCAACAAGAGGCCGCTCCATGCTGAAGCCCGTATCCCGTCTTGCCCTGCCCCTGCTGCTCGCCTGTGGCAGCGCCAACCTGCACGCCGCCGACGCCTGCGATCGCGGCTGCCTGGAAACCATCGCGGAACAGTATCTCGACGCCGTGGTGGCCGCGGATCCCGCACGCGCGCCGCTGGCGCCGGAAGTACGCTTTACCGAGGATGGACAACGGCTGGTGCCCGGCGACGGCCTGTGGAATACCCTAAAGGCCAAGGGCAGCTACCGTTTGTTCGTCACCGACGTGCCCGCCGGCCAAGTGACGCTGCTTGCCACCATCGAAGAGGATCATCGCGATCCCGCCCAAGCCACGTCCGCGCTGCTGGCGCTGCGTCTGAAAGTGGCGAACGGCCGCATCAGCGAAGTGGAACAAATGGTCGTGCGTGATGAAAACGCCGCCCGCCGCGTGGCCGCATTAAGCCAGCCCGACTCCATCTACCTGCAAAGCGTCCCCGAGGCCGAGCGCCTGCCGCGCGCCACGCTGATCGAAGTGGCCGATGCTTACTTCACCGGCATGCAGCAGAACGATGGCAAGGGCGACTATCCCTTTGCGGATGATTGCAATCGGCTGGAAAACGGCATGCAAACCACCAACGCTCCCACGCCCGCCGGCGAAGTGCGCCCGTCCCCCAGCGACTCCACCAGCTACTCGGCGCAATGGAGCTGCATGGAGCAGTTCAAATCCGGCCTGTTGCACTTCGTCAACCGCATCCGCGACCGCCGCTACGTGGCAGTGGACCAGGAACGCGGGCTGGTATTCGCCTTCGCCTTTTTTGACCACTCCGGCGGCGAACACCGCAACTTCGCCACCCCCGACGGCCGCAACGTCACCGCCGGCCCGGTGCAACCCTGGACCTGGGAAATCGCCGAAGTGTTCAAGATCGAAAACGGCCTGATCCACCGCATCGAAGCCCTGCTGCAACGCAGCCCCTACGGCATGAATTCCGGCTGGAGTTCCTGGGAAGACGGCATGAGCGATCTGGCGCGGGATGTGACGATGGAGTGATCAAGCCTTCGATGGCTGGGCCACATTGAGGCCAAGGGTAACCGTCGAGCCCAACTTATTGTGGTTGTCCTACGGGGATTTAGCCGGTTTCGAAAGTGCGGTTTTGAAAGTGGGTGTCCCCTGGGTTTCGAAGGTGGGTGTCCCGTGCAGACATGCAGTCCATGGGCTCAGCGATCAGGAGGAGCGTCACCCGCGAGATCTGCCGCGAATTTTTGCAGGAGCCGGACCAGCTCCGCGAAATCGTGTTCGTCCCACGTCGCGAATATCGCCCGTCCAATCCGTTCCCGCGCCATATCCACAGCATCGGTCATAGCCTTGCCCTTCGGCGTCACGATT
>DATMFX010000157.1:0-9892 GCA_035555995.1 Hyphomicrobiales bacterium
GCCTATTACGATAGGTCATTCGCTTACTTGCGCCGCACCACCCGCACGCGCCCGGCATTGGTCGGCCTGGCCCACGAATGCCAACGCACGGAAAAGCTCGAACTCGCGCCGTGGGACGTGCCCCTGCAAGGCATCGTTACCGACGGCGCCTGGTATCACCCCGCCGGCCCGAGGAACAACCGATGAACCAGGACGAACTGAAACGCGCCGTTGCCAAGGCCGCTTTCGACTACATAAGCCCCAAGCTCACGCCAGACGCCGTGATCGGCGTGGGCACCGGCTCCACCGCCAACTACTTCATCGAAGAGCTGGGGCGCGTGCGTCATGACATCAACGCCGCTGTTGCCAGTTCCGCCGAAACCGAGCGCCGCCTGCAGGCCGCGGGCATCCCGGTGGTGGACCTGAACTCGGTGGGCGAAGTGACCGTGTACGTGGACGGTGCCGACGAAGCCAACGACTACCTGCAACTGATCAAGGGCGGCGGCGCGGCGCTGACGCGCGAAAAGATCGTGGCCGCCACCGCGCGCGAGTTCGTGTGCATCGCCGACCAGAGCAAATGGGTGCAGGTGCTCGGCAAGTTCCCGCTGCCGGTGGAAGTGATTCCCATGGCGCGCAGCCACGTGGGACGCCAGATCGTGAAGCTGGGCGGAGACCCGGTGTACCGCGAAAACGTCGTTACCGACAACGGCAACATCATTCTCGACATCTACAACCTGAACATCCTCGAACCACGCAAGCTGGAATCCGAGCTGAACCACATCGCCGGCGTGGTGGCCAACGGCCTGTTCGCGCTGCGCCCCGCCGACGTGCTGCTGCTTGGCACGGCGGAAGGCGTGAAAACCATACGCGCCAAGGGTTGAATTGCGTTCCAAGCCATCAACATGAAGCGGCGCGCGGTAAAAAAATGCCGGCAGACGGGCAAACGCTCAAAAATATGTTTCCAAAATTCTCGAAATGAGGCATCATTCGCCTCCCTGCACGTTTCCCTCCTATTATCAAAGGCCAATTCCACTCAGTTTTACGCCTCCAGTAATGCATTGCTGGGTCGCAGGATGCACCCCTGGCGAAAGTCGTTGAATGTCATCGCTCCGCGAGAACGCACCGACAGTCCAGGAACAAGTTGTCCCCATGATGGTGATAGTGGGCGCAATCTTAGTTTTCACCACATTCAGATGAGTAAGTTATGAGCAAAGGCAAGGTAAAGTGGTTCAACGCAGACAAAGGCTTCGGTTTCATCGCTCCTGATGATGGCTCCAAAGACCTCTTCGTCCACTACTCCGAAATTCAAGCTGGCGGCGGTTTCGCAACGCTGGCCGAAGGCCAGGCAGTAGAGTTTGAAGTAGGTCAGGGCCAGAAAGGTCCCTGCGCGAACAAGGTACGCCCGCTGTAAGCGGCAGCTGTTCGAATCAGTAAAAGGGAGGCTGCCTGGTGTGGGCCTCCTTTCTCTTCTCCCAGTCCGCCACCGCGCCAGGACCTACCTGGAACAGCGGATGACATTCAGGTTCGCCAACCAAACGCCATTGCGCAAACAGCGCGGGGCTGCGCATCGCGAGCTTGTGCATCAAGTGTTCCCATTCAAACTCGACCTGCCCCGCCGTCACGGCGATGGGCGGCACCTCGCGACACGGCCCGATTTTACTGCGGTCGAAACGATAGCCACGCACTGACGCCTCCCGCTGTACCGCCGCCAGATAGGCATTGATCGCCAGCCGTGGGCTGGGGTGGGCACGAAACCGTTCGAGCTGCGGATGGTGCTGATAGCCGCGCGTTTCGCCACGCAGCACGGCACGCGCCAGCAGGGCTTCGCGCCATAGCGCCACCAGGCCCTTGGAATCCAGATACCGCGGATGCAACGACCACAGACGCATAGCTTGCTGCCACCACTCCACTCAAACGGACCATATCGATTGCCGGCTATTTTACCCATCCAGACGGCGAAAGCGCCGACCTGAATGAGTACAGCGCGTACCGGGGTAGCCGCACATGAACTTCCCACCAGGAATCTCTACAATGCCGGCCTTTTCAGAGGAGCCGGCATGACAGGCAAGATTCGGGTGGGCATCGTGGGCTATGGCAATCTTGGCCGTGGCGTGGAACTGGCACTGCAGCGCTGCGGCGACATGCAACTGGTGGCCATCTTCAGCCGCCGCGATCCCGCCCGCGTGCAACCGGTGAATGCTTTGGTACCGGTTTATCCGCATGACACCCTGCCCGAATTTCAGGACCGGATCGACGTACTGATCCTGTGCGGCGGTTCCAAGGACGACCTGCCCCAGCAAGGCCCCGCACTGTCCATGCTGTTCAACACCGTGGACAGCTTCGACACCCACGCCAAGATACCGGACTACTTCGCCGCCATGGACCAGGCCGCTCGCAGCGGACGACACGTGGCCGTGATCTCCGTGGGCTGGGACCCCGGCCTCTTCTCCCTGCAACGCCTCTACGGCGAAGCCATGCTGCCCGAAGGCGACACCTACACCTTCTGGGGCAAAGGCCTCAGCCAGGGCCACTCCGACGCCGTGCGCCGCGTACCCGGCGTCAAAGCCGGCGTGCAATACACCCTCCCCTCGGAAGCCGCCATCGCCCGCGTGCGCAGCGGCGAACGTCCGACGCTCAGCACCCGCGAGAAACACCAGCGTGAATGTTTCGTGGTGCTGGATGATGGCGCCGACGCCAATGCCGTGGAGCAGGCCATTGTGACCATGGAGCACTACTTTGCGGACTATGACACCCGCGTCCATTTCATTTCCGAAGAGGAACTGCGCCGTGATCACGGCGCCATGCCGCATGGTGGCTTTGTCATTCGTAGTGGCGGCACTGGGGCTGGTAACAAGCAGGTGGTGGAGTTTTCGCTGAAGCTGGGGAGCAATCCGGAGTTTACGGCGAGTGTGTTGGTGGCGTATGCGCGGGCGGCGCATAAGCTGAAAGCGCAGGGACAACAGGGCGCCTATACGGTGTTGGATGTGGCGCCGGGGTTGTTGTCGCCGAAAACGGGAGAGGCATTGAGGAAGGGGTTGGTTTGAAGAGTGGGTGATGGCGACGATACCCTCACCCATCGCCCCTCACTGGGCCAACCCTGACATTGAAGGATCATGTCGAGAGTATCGACATGAGTGGATTACATGTCGATAAACAATGATTTTATCGACATATAAAAAATCAATCTATAACTATTTGTTTTTACTATATTTATCTAAAGGTAAATACATATACGCCAAAAACAACGCTATCAAAACCGAGGGATCCCCGGAAACTCGCCAACACATGCTTCGCAAACCACGGCGTCCTTCCACGGAAGTGAAGCCGTAAACACACGCGACTCAAGGAAGTAGATGTAGTCATGATCGTGCTCCTTGCCATCGATTAAAGCGCCATGTGGAATCGCCTTGCCTTCGGCGCCCAGCGCAGCTGGAAAAGCGTGAACACCACAGCCCGGTGCGCAGCCCCAAAACTCACCGCCGTCACCGGCAATCACAGAAATATGGACAAACTCGCTGGTAGCGGCGCCCAGTAAAAATGGAGTGCCTTCGTAGACGGATTTTTTGCTATGGGCGTTTCCCCGGTAGATAACGACTCCCGGGTCTGCGGGGAATCCTTCCTGTTCACTCATCAGTTCCTTGTTTGACGAACCGACACCCGTGTCAAGAAAACGTAGCGCTATGACTCCCTGCTGTTCTTTGCTTTGGAGATACAGGAAAAGCTCATGCATCGCTTGCGAGGCGCGCCCATCCTGCATTTCGGCGCTTCTGTTCCAGAATTCTGAAGAGGTCTCGACCGATCTTGGAAGCTCCAGCGATACCACCAGGCCAGACCCCTGCAGTTCAATCTTTTTGTCGATGACGCACCTGACGAATTCCGGCGTTTCCACCGTGCCGTGCACTTCGCCAATGAATAAATTTTTGAACCCGGCAATTTTCGCTAAAACGGCGTCGTCCGGACATGCCGAAACCGGCGCGACATACATCGCGCACAGCATCGGCATTACCCATCCTTTCCAACTTCGCTTCATCGTCGCATCTCTACGCAGCGATTCAATTCCGGTTGAAGAAATGTAGGCTCAATTCACCCACGCCCGATACTCCCCCTTCGCATACCGATTCGCCATCTCTTCCAGGTTGTAGATCTTCCCGATGCTGGAAATCTGCCCAGCCGTTCCAAAAGCCGTCAGGCGATCGATCACCACCTGCTTCATGGCCTTAATGGTGGGGATAAGGAACTTGCGGGGGTCGAACTCGCTGGGGTTTTCGGCGAGGAACCTGCGTACGGCGCCGGTGGAGGCGAGGCGCAGGTCGGTGTCGATGTTCACCTTGCGCACGCCGTTCTTGATGCCTTCCTGGATCTGCTCCACGGGCACGCCGTAGGTTTCCTTGATTTCGCCGCCGAACTCGTTGATCACCTTGAGCCATTCCTGCGGCACGGAAGAGGAGCCGTGCATCACCAGATGCGTGTTGGGCAGGCGGCGGTGGATTTCGGCGATGCGGCCGATGGCCAGGATATCGCCCGTGGGGGGGCGGGTGAATTTGTAGGCGCCGTGGCTGGTGCCCACGGCGATGGCGAGGGCGTCCACCTGGGTGTCGGCCACGAAGCGCGCGGCTTCTTCCGGGTCGGTGAGCAACTGGCTGTGGTCCAGTTTGCCTTCGGCGCCGATGCCATCCTCTTCGCCGGCCATGCCGGTTTCAAGCGAACCCAGACAGCCGATTTCGCCTTCCACGGATACGCCGCAGGCGTGCGCCATTTCCACGGTTTTGCGGGTGACGTTCACGTTGTAGTCGTAGTCGGTGGGCGTTTTGCCGTCCTCGGCCAGCGAACCGTCCATCATCACCGAGGAAAAGCCCAACTGGATCGAGCGCTGGCATACTGCCGGCGCGGTGCCGTGGTCCTGGTGCATCACGATGGGGATGTGCGGGAATTCCTCGATGGCGGCCTGGATCAGGTACTTGAGAAAGTTGGACCCGGCGTATTTGCGCGCGCCGGCGGAGGCCTGCAGGATCACCGGGCTGTTCACTTCGTCGGCGCCCATCATGATGGCGCGCACCTGCTCCAGGTTGTTGACGTTGAAAGCGGGAACGCCATAGGAATGCTCCGCGGCATGATCCAGCAACTGGCGCAAACTGATCATTGGCATAACTGACTACCTCGATAAAAAGTAAAAAGGGGCATGGGGTTCAACCGCGCGCGCGTTCCTCGAGCACGGCCACTGCCGGCAGCACGTCGCCCTGGACGAATTCCAGGAAGGCGCCGCCGCCGGTCGATATGTAGGAAATCTGGCTTTCGATGCCGTATTTTTCGATGGCGGTGATGGTTTCGCCGCCGCCGGCGATGGAAAAGCCGGGATTGTCGGCAATGGCCCGGGCCACGGCTTCGGTGCCCTTGGCAAAGGCGGGAAATTCGAACACGCCCACCGGGCCGTTCCAAAGGATGGTCGAGGCCTTGCGGATAATTTCCACCAGCGAGGCGGTGGACGCCGGGCCGATGTCCAGGATCATGTCGTTCGCGTCCACGTTGGCCACCGCCTTGATCTGGGGCGTGGCGTTTTCGCTGAATTCACTTGCCACCACCAAGTCCACCGGCAGCGGAATGTGGGTGCGGCTCATGAGGGTCCTGGCCTGTTCCAGCATGTCGGCTTCATACAGCGACTTGCCCACCGGCTGCCCGGCCGCGGCCAGGAAGGTATTGGCGATGCCGCCGCCCACCACCAGAAAATCCACCTTCTGCGACAACGCTTCCAGCACCTGCAGTTTGCTCGACACCTTGGCGCCGCCCACCACGGCCAACAGCGGCCGCTCTGGATTTTTCAGCGCTTTATCCAGTGCTTCCAGCTCGGCCGCCAGCAACGGGCCGGCGCAGGCGATCGGCGCAAACCGGGCCACGCCGTGGGTGGAGGCCTGGGCGCGGTGCGCGGTGCCGAAGGCGTCCATCACGAACACGTCGCACAGGCTGGCATAACGGCGCGACAGTGCCTCGCTGTTCTTGCCCTCGCCCACGTTGAGGCGCACGTTTTCCAGCAGCACGCACTGGCCCTCACACAGTTGGCGCGAATCGGCTTCACTGAAGCCGGCCGGCATTACCGCCACGTCACGGCCAAGCAGGCTGCCCAGATGCGCGGCCACCGGCGCCAGCGCGGCTTCCGGCTGTTCACTCAGGGCCAGGCCCTCCTTGGGACGGCCGAGATGCGACATCAGCATCACCCTGGCGCCCTGGCGCAGCGCCAGCTCGATGCTCGGCAGCGCGGCGCGGATGCGGGCGTCGTTGATCACGACGCCGTTTTTGATCGGCACGTTGAGGTCTTCGCGGATCAGTACGCGCTTGCCCGCGAGATCGAGATCGGCCATGGCCAGAACAGTCATAAAACACCCGGAGTTGCTTGCTGTCAGACGCGAAATGATACCCAAAAGCCAAGCGGATTGTCCGTGACTTTGCGCAGATTCCGGACCGGCGCCAGGCCTGCGCCCACGGTTTACTCCGGCGCCGCGTGCCGCCACAATCGGCGCTCTGCCCACGCTCATAACAAGAAAGTTCACAACGAGAGGACTCGCCATGCCCCAGCTCCACGCCTTTCGCCTTGCCGGCCTCGGCCTGCTTGCCGCGCTGCTCAGCCCACTCGTCCAGGCCCAGGATTGCGACCGCGCCTGCCTGGACGCCACGCTCTCCACCTATCTCGACGCCCTGGTGGCCAACGATCCGTCACGGGCGCCGCTGGCCAGCACCTACCGCCACACGGAAAACGACATCGTGATTCCGCTTGGCGAAGGCATGTGGCAAAACGTGACCGCGCTTGGCGCGGTGCAGCGTCACTATCTGGATCCGGTAACGCACAACGCCGTCTATTACGGCACGCTGGAGGAAGGCGACAGCCTGGCCATCGTGGCGATTCGCCTGCAGGTGGCGGACCGCAGGATCACCGAAGCCGAATGGTGGGTGGGACGCCAGGACGATCCGGGCGTGGACGGCACCCCCGGCGGCACGCTGTGGGATGCCGACTACCTGACCAACGGCAATCCGCCGCCTGTGCGCACCGTGCCCGCCAACGAGCGCAGCACCCGGGAAGAACTGATCTACGCCACCAATTCCTACTGGGACTACGTGGTGAACCGCAACCCGAACATAGTGGCCGCCCACCCAGGGTGCTTCCGCGAGGAAAACGGCCGCAAGACCGTGGGCAACCCGCTGCCGCCGGAGCGGCTGGACGACGGCGGCCTCGATGGCCTGAGCGATTGCCGCTCCGGCAGCAGCACCTTCAACGTGTTGAACGTGACCGCCCGGCGCTGGCACGTGGTGGACGAGGAACAGCAGGTGGTGGTGGCCTCGGCGCTCTTCATCCGCGAACCCGGCCATTTCAAGCGCCGCAACCATTTCTGCGACGTGTTCTATCTGGACGGCGGCAAGGTGCGCGGCCTCTACACCGCCATGTACTACGTGGATCCGCTGCGCGCGGTGCCCAACTGGCCGCCTTTTGAAGGGAACTTTCCGCTGCCGGCCACGTTTGGCGCCACGCGGTAGGGAAGCAGAAGGGCTCGGAGCAGGATGGCCCGAAGCGGTTATTGCGGCAGCCGTAACCGGTTGGCTCGACGCCATTGGTCTGCGCGGGCGCAGGCCTGCTCCGATCCCATTGATTCAGAGCAGTTGCCGCAGCACCAGGAAAAATACCGAACTGAGCGCCGCCGCCACCGGCAACGTGATCACCCAGGCCAGCACGATCGGCTTCATCAAGGCCCAGTTGGTGTGGCGATTGACGAGGCCGATGCCAAGCACCGCGCCGATCAGGATGTGGGTGCTGGACACCGGAATGCCCCACACCGAAGCCAGCAGCACCAGCGAGGCGGCCGACAGTTCCGCGGCAAAGCCGGAGGCCGGGTGCAGTTCGGTGAGGTGATGCCCCACCGTCATGATCACTTCGCGCCCGATGAACCACAGCCCCGCCACCAGCGCCACGCCAAAAGCCACCATCACCGGCGTGGGCAGCGCCGCCGTGACACTCACCGAGCCCGTGGCCAGCACGTCCAGCACGGCGGCAAACGGTCCCACCGCGTTGGAAATGTCGCTGGAACCATGGCTGAAGGCAAAGCCGCAGGCGGTGAACACCTGCATCCAGCTGAACAGCAGGAAGGTAGCGCGGCTCAGGGGATAGCCGCGCGTCAGCTTGGCGAACACCAGCGTGCACATCCATACCAGCACCCCCACCATGCCCAGGATCAGCAGGTTGGTAACCGGGCTGAAGCCAAGCTCCAGGTTCTTCAGCCCCTTGAACAGCAGCATGGCGGCGATGATGGTGGCGCCGAAGGAGGCCAACAGCGGCGTCCAGACCTCCAGCGCCCAATGCATGCGCAGGCTTTTGCGCTTTTCCTCCAGCTCGGCCAGGCCCTTGAAGTAATCGTGGTCCGCGCTGCGGTAGCCGAAGTGTTCTTCCTCGTGATCCCACAGTTCCGGCTGCACCGTGGTGGAATAGGCTTCCTGCTCGATCTGGCTCAACCGCTCGAAGGCGCGCACGTGCAGCGCGTGATGGGCGCGGCGTTCTTCCTGCAAGAGGTCCAGCTGGCGCTCGGCCTCTTCGTTGTAGAGCAGGATGTGGCGTTTGATCAGGCGGAACAGCAGATACGAACCCAGCCCGCCCAGCACCGGCGAGATCACCCAGGAGATGGCGATGCGGCCGATCACTTCCCATTGCACCAGGGCGGTCATGCTGCCCGCGCCGCCGCGGATGAAGCCAAGCGTCATGGCGCCGCCCACGATGGCGCCCACGATGGAATGGGTGGTGGACACCGGATAGCCGTTGCGCGAGGCGAGCAGCAGCCACACGGCGGCGGCCAGCAGCGCCGACATCATGATGAACACGAACTGCGAAGGATCGCCGTCGAAATCGCCAAGATTGACGATGTTGCTGCGGATGGTGTGCGTCACCTCGCCACCCGCGATCACCGCGCCGCTCACCTCGAACACGGCGGCCACCAGCAGGGCCTGCTTCATGGTCAGGGTGCCGGCGCCCACGCTGGTGCCGAAGGAATTGGCGACGTCGTTGCCGCCGATATTGAAGGCCATGAACACGCCGAAGGCGGTGGCCAGCAGGAAAATCAGGACACTGGAATGGCTGACGTAGTTCAGGCCCCACAACACGAACCAGGCGACGGTGGCAAACAGCAGCACGCCGAACAGCAGGTTGAGGGAATCGAAGCGTTGTGTAGCGGACAAAAGAAGGCCTCCGACATGCGTCTGCCTACCCGGTGGCGCCTGGTGCTGGCGGCGGGCCGGGGTCGGCGGGCGCAATTAAACCCTCATTGGTCCCCTTTTATAAAGGTTTATGACGACAAACCTGCAGGGATTCACCGCGAGAGCACGAAAGCCTCCAGCGCCGCGCGCTCAGCGGCGGACATGCCCGCCACCCGCGCTGCCGCCGCGGCGCCTTCGCCGCCGTGCCACAGGATGGCTTCGAGTACGCTGCGGGCACGGCCGTCGTGCAAGAGATCCAGTTGTTCATTCACCACGGGCACCAGGCCAAGCCCCCAGAGCGGCGCGGTGCGCCATTGGCGTCCGTTGGCCTGGCCGTCCGGGCGGCCGTCGGCCAGGCCCTCGCCCATGTCGTGCAGCAGCAGGTCGGTGTAAGGCGCAAACTGGCGGTTGGCCAGCAGCGGGTGCAGGGCTTGTGGGCCGGTTTCGAGCTGGGGCAGATGGCAGTGCTGGCAGCCGGCGGCCTCGAACAGGGCCGCGCCCTGCTGCACGGCGGGATCGTCCTGGCCGCGCGTGGCCGGCACCGCAAGCAGCGCTTGGTACAGCGCCACCGCGTGCATTTGTTCGTCGCTCACGTCCGGAAACTCAAAGGTCACCGCGGTGCAGGCTGTCTGTGCGGGCGGGCAATTTTCCTGCTCGTGCCAGGCGGAGGTCAGCCCCATGTCGCCCA
>DATMFX010000158.1:0-13856 GCA_035555995.1 Hyphomicrobiales bacterium
CGCGCAGCGCGCCAGCGCCGTGTTGTCGTGTGGCCTGGACACCGTCAGTAACAGCCGCAGCCGGCCCCGCTTGCGCCAAGCCGCCCTGCCGGACCGGCCTCGCGGCTTTGATAGACATGCTCGCGCAAGGGGCTCTGCAACGGCGTGGGATCGAGCGCCATGCTGTCGCGTGCCAGCACGCCGCGTTCCCAGGGCTGCACCTGCGCACAGCTCGTGGCCAGGCTTGCCAACGCAAGCAACAACAACAGACTCATGGGCCGCTTCATCTCAGCCTCCTCGTTTACTGGTACTGCACCACGACCATGTCGGTGCCGGCATGGCTGCCGTTGGCGGCCATGCAGTGGTACTCGATGTCGAATTCACGCGCGCCGGCGCGGGTGTGCGTCAGGAGCAGCGTGTACACCCCGCTGCCGCCATACACCGCAATGCGCTCGCTGTAGCCGGCATCGCCCGATACCGTATCGGTGGTGCTGATCGCCTGGTCGCCCTTCACTATCTGTAACGAAAGGTACAGCCCTTCCGCCGGTGCCGAGTTGTCGCGGATGCGGGCCTCGAGCCAGGCCGGTTCGCCGGCACCGTCGTTGAAACAGGTGGCGCGCGCCAGCGCGGTGAAACCGGGACGATCGCCGGCCTTGTCGAACACCGCGTGCGCGGAATGCGCCTGGGCCAGCATGGGGCTGGCCAGCAACGCCAGCGTCAGGGAGAGGAAAGTAGCGGGCGATTTCATGATGCGTTCTCCTTGAATCAATTGGACGAAGGCTGCGGCCAGATCTGCAGGCCCTGATAACGGATCGGCATGTCGCGCTCGAGTTGCGCGGCGGAGGGGCTGACTTCCACTTCCACGCCGGCGCCGCAGGAGGCCGGCAGCGGATTGGTGTCGAGATTGCGGGTAATGGTCAGGGAGGCCGAGTTGTCGCGGCCATCCGTGCTGTCGTAAACGGTGCCGAGGCTGTTGCTGGTCCAGAAGCTGGCCACGCCTTCCTGATGCAGCCCGGCGGCGTCAGTAATCTGGCATACGTCGACGATCGCGGCCTTGAAGCGCACGCTGGTGGCGCAGGACTGGCTGTTGATCAGCGTGGCGTTGACGCGAAACGGCACGTAGGCGATCAGATGGCTGGGCATGCCCGGCCCGCCGCCAGCCCAGAAGCCGACCACGTTGCCCATGGCATCGTTCTTTTCGTCCATCTCGTTGAACACCGCGCGGCTGTAAAGCGGTTGGAGGTTGGGCCCCCAGTTGTCGACGAAATCGGTGAGCGCGCCGTCGTGCGGGCGGCCGTCGACCACGATGGTGGAATCGCTGCCCTGCGGAAACACCACCGAAGTGCCAATCACGCGGGAGGGGGCATCGCCATGGCCACAACCGTGGCCGATCACCACGTTGTTCAGCACGCGGGTGCCTTCCGGCACGCTCGACGTTTCGAACACGGTGTGCGCCATGGCGCTGGCGCTCAACAATGCGGCAGCCATCGCGAATGCGGTCTGACGATAGGAAATGTTGCGCATGATCTCTCCTGTGATGTCCATGATCCGGGTACGGCCGGCAAAGCACCGCCACATGGCCATGATGCGTAAGCGCCGTGTTGGGTACAATGCGGCAAATTGTCACACCCCGCGCGCAGCGCGCGCATGCACGGTTCTTCCATGTTGTCCTATCGCCACGCCTTTCACGCCGGCAATTTCGCCGACGTTCTCAAACATCTGGTACTCACCGGCACGCTGCGCCATGCCACGCAGAAAGCCGCGCCGCTGTTCTACCTGGACACCCACGCCGGCGCCGGCGTCTATCGGCTCGATGCCGTCGAAGCGCAGCGTACCGGAGAGGCATCCGCCGGCATATTGCGGCTCGATCTCGACGCGCTCGCCGCGCAATGCGATGCCGCGGGCGCCGCGCTGCTGGCGGACTATCGTGCGCTGCTGGCGCCCTTGCTGGCGCAGGGCCGTTACCCGGGCTCACCGCTGGTGGCCGCCAATCTGCTGCGGGCACAGGATCATCTGCATCTGTGCGAGCTGCACTCGACGGACATCGCACTGCTGCAAAAAAGCATGCGTGGCGATCGCCGCGTGCGCGTGGAACGCACCGATGGTTTCCAGCGCGCAAGCGCCTTGTTGCCGCCGGTGCAGAAACGCGCCGTGGTGCTGATCGATCCGTCCTACGAAATCAAGCAGGATTACCGCACCGTGGTGCGCACGCTGTTCGCCATTGTCGAGCGCATGCCGTCCGCCCAGGTGCTGCTGTGGTATCCGGTGGTGGAACGCGGTGAAGTCGCGCGTCTGCTGGCAGCCGTCAGGCACGGGCCATTGCGCGACCTGTGGCAGGTGGAGCTTGGGCTGCGCCCCGACGCGGCAGGCGCCGGCATGAGCGCCAGTGGCCTGATCCTGCTGAACCCGCCCTGGACCCTACCCGATGCCCTGCGCCAAGCCTTGCCGGCATTGCAGCAGGCGCTTGCGCCAAAGGATGGTTTCTGGCGCCTGGAGCGCCTGCGGGACGAATGAACGCGGCTTTTGCGCCACGGCGGCGTATCATGTGGCCGCTTCGCAACCGCTGAGAACGGCGAGAATCCTTTCATGCCCACCGCCATGCCAGATACCGCCCCGGAGCCGATGCGCGCCGGCCAGCGCCGCATCGATGCGCTCAACTTCAATGCGCTGCAGCAGAACCTGCACCGGCTGCTGCTGATCCGCACCATCGTGTTTTCGCTGCAACTGGTGGCACTCGTGTATGCCTGGCTGATGCTGAAGCTGGTGCTCGACTACGCGCTGATCTTCAGTATTTTCGCCACGTTGGCGTTGGTGAACGGCGCCCTGTACTGGCGCCTCGAGCACCGGCAAACGCCGCGCGCCGAGGAATTCTTCATCCATCTGTTGATCGACGTGCTTGGCCTGTCGCTCCTGCTGTATTTCACCGGCGGCGCCAGCAACCCCTTCGTGTCCTACCTGCTGGTGCCGGTGACCATCGCCGCCGCCACGCTCACCTGGCGTTATACCCTGGGGCTTTCGCTGTGCGCGCTGGCCTGCTACAGCCTGCTGCTGTTTTTCTACAAGCCCCTGCCGGTGTTGATGCCGGACGAGGGCAGCGGCGTGCATCTGCACACTACAAGCCCGCTGGAACCGCTGAACCTGCACGTGATCGGCATGTGGTTCAACTTTCTGGTGAGCGCGGCGCTGATCAGCTACTTCGTCCTCAGGATGGCCTCCGACAACCAGCGGCAGGAACGGCGTTTGCGCCAGTACCGCGAAGACACGCTGCGCAACGAACAGATACTGGCGGTGGCCACCATGGCCGCCGGCACCGCGCACGAACTCGGCACGCCACTTGGCTCGATGGCGGTGCTGCTCAAGGAACTGGAACATCAGCACCAGCAGGACGAGCTCCTATGCCAGGATTTGCAGTTGTTGCAACAACAGGTGGCGCGCTGCCGTACCTCGCTGCGTTCGCTGGCGCAGAAGGCCGACTTCAAGAATCTCGAAACCGAACGGCTGTCGCTGCGCGAATTCCTGCTGCGGCTGCAGAATCAATGGCAGCTGCTGCGTCCCGAAGTGTCCTGCACGCTGCATTGGCAGGAAGGCGAAGCGCCGCGCATCCAGGCCGATACCACCTTGCAGCAGGCACTGGTGAACATGCTCAACAATGCCGCCGACAGCAGCCCGGACGGATTGGAACTGCGCGTGCAATGGAACGCCGCGCACTGGACCCTGCTGATCCGCGACTTCGGCCCCGGCATCAGCCGCGAGCTGGCGGCCACGTTGGGCAGCCATTTCGTGACCACCAAGGCGCAAGGCATGGGCGTAGGCCTGGTGTTGAGCCAGGCCACCATCAATCGCCTGGGCGGCACCGTGAATCTCTATCCGCAGGACACGGGCGGCACGCTCACCGAAATCACCCTGCCCACCCACCTGCCGCCGATGCCTGGCCGTGACTGATCCGATCCACATCCTGGTGCTGGACGACGATGCGATATTCATCGAGGTATTGGCGCGTGCGCTGCGCCGGCGTGGCTATCGCGTCAGTATGGCGCAAAGCGGCATGGAAGCGATCGCACTGGCGCAGCAGGATGCGCCGCAACTGGCGGTGGTGGATCTGAAGATCGACCAGGAATCCGGCCTCGACGTACTGGCGCCGCTGCTGGCCTGCAACCCGCAGCTGCGCATCCTCATATTGACTGGCTATTCCAGCATCGCCACCGCCGTGGCGGCGATCAAGGCCGGCGCCTGGGACTATGCCTGCAAACCCCTGGATGCCGACGAGATACTGCAGAAATTGCACCTGGAAGACAGCGGCATCGCGCCGCTGTCGGACGTGCCCGAACAACCGCTGTCGGTGGATCGCCTGGAATGGGAACACATCCAGCGGGTGCTGACGGAGAACGACGGCAACATCTCCGCCACCGCGCGCAACCTGGGGATGCATCGGCGGACATTGCAGAGGAAGTTGCAGAAAAGGCCGGTGCGGCAGTAGTGAGGCGAGATGCCAAGGGGCTGGACCCTGGTTTGGAGGATGGGATCGAGCGCCGCGGGTGCGGGGTCCGATCCCGACCGGCTCGATCTACTCCAGGTCGCGATAGGTTTGGGGTTGGAAGCGTGGCGTGCAAAGCGCGAGAAATACCAGATCTTCGCTGCCGGTGTTGGTAATGCGCTGGCGACAGCCGGATGGAATCAGGACCACGTCGTTTTTGCCGACCGGCCTTGGCGGCGCATCGCCTACCTCCACCACTCCCTTCCCCTGCTGAATCACGTAACGTTCGGCGATGCCTTCGAGCAGGTGCCAGCGCGTGGTGGCGCCGGGCAGCACGCGCGCGAGGGCAATGGAAAGCGCGGAATCCTCCGCGTCATTCGCCAGTTCGTTGATGAAACAGCCTTCGTCGAACCAATACTCGCGGGCGGGATCGTGGCGGTGTAGCGAGATTTTCATAGTGCCCTCAGCTGGCGATTTTACGCAGCGCCGTGCTCACCGCGTTGTGGCGATGCAGGGAAATGACGAGGTGGGAGCGGGCGCGGGTAAGGCCCACGTAAAGCTGGCGGATATCCTCGGCCGGGTCGCGCTCGCTGACTGCCTCATCCTTGCTTTGCCAGCTGCTGTCCAGAATGATCACACGCTCGAATTCCAGGCCCTTGCTGCTGCCGATCGGCAGCAGGTTGATGACGTCGGCGTCCACCTGGAACTGTTTGCGATTGGAGCTGGTGGCAAGCCAGAAGAACGGCAGGGCGGCATTCTGCATCGTCTTGGCCATGCGGGTGCCGGCGGAACCGCCGGGATAGAGAATGCCGATCTCGTGCCAGGCCACCCCTTCCCGGTGCCAGGTGTCGATCTGCGCCAGCGCGCTCTCGACCTCTTGTTCCAGATTGTCGTACACGCGCACCTGTGGCGCATCGCCGCGGGCGCCGGCATCCTGCGGCGCCAGCAACGGCAGTTCCGGATCGGGCTGGGTGAAGTAGGCTTCCGCGAAATCGTAGGCGTACTGCAGAATTTCGCGCGTGTTGCGATAGTTGAGCCGCAGGATCGTGGTGCGCCCCGGCGCCTGGATGCCGACGCTGGCGAAGCTGAAGGGCTTGCGGTGCTTCTGCTGCGTCTGGTCGTACAGCAGGAGCAGCGAATTGGTTTCGGGATCCACCATCTGCGACACCAGCCGCAGCCATTCCGGTTCGAACTCGTGGCCTTCGTCGATCAGCAGCGCGCCGTACTGCCCTTTTGGAATCTGCCCCTGCGCCACGCCGCCGATCACCGCACTCACCTGGCGCTGTGCGAAGGACGCCGCCGAGCGCGGCATGTCCACTTGGTAGGTGCGCAGCTGTTCCGCGCACCAGTCGTGAAAGTGATACACCTGCACCTTGTCGCCAAGCTGTTTTTCACGGATGAAACAGCGCAGCCGCGCGGCAAGCACGATGTTGAAGCACAGCACCAGGATCGGCCGATGCATCTCCTCGGCGAGCTGCAGGCAGCGATAACCGAGAATCAGGGTTTTACCGGAGCCCGCCACACCGTGTACCACGCGATGGCCGCCACCCAGGTTGCGCGCGAGCTGTTCCTGTTCGAGGTCGAGCACGCGCATCAGCGCCGGCAGTTCTTCCTTGAGCGTGGCGGGGCGGCGCTCAGGCGCAGGGGTTTCATCGAAGAAACCGCCCTGGCGCGAGCTGATGCGCAGTTCCGGAAACAGATGCCAGCGGATGCGGTTGATCTGCGGCAGGGTCAGCCTGCCCTGCCCCGCGTGCTGGAACATGCCCCACAGGCGATTCTGGAACGTTTCCGCATCCACCGCCTCGTCCAGATCGTCGCGGCACAGCACCCGGTGTTCCGGCAGCACCTTGTGACGCACTTCCTCACTCAGGCTCGCTTCCAGTTCCGCACGTGCCAGGTTGGGCAGTACCACGCCGTAACCATAGGGAAAGCACAGGCGATTGAGCGATTGCCCGGTGGGATGCTTCAGTTGCGGATCGCGCTCCAGCTGCTGCAACGCCGCCGCCGCGTGCTGGCGCACCGCTTCCATCGGATTCGGCACGTGCTTGAGGCCGCTGTCGGATAATAGCTCCACCGTGGTGACGCCGATGTCGCGCAACTGTTCCGCTTTCCAGTCGCGCACTTCGAGAAACAACAAGCCACGCGCGGGATGCAGCAGCATGAAGTCGGGATGGCGCTTGGCCTTGGTGGGCGGCAGGTCGTACCAGATCAGGTAGTCGTCTTCGAGCAGGGCCTCGAAACGGCGCGCCAAACGCTTCTGCCCCGCCATCATGCGGGGCAGGCAAAGATTCAACTCGGGAATCAGGCGTGCCATCAGGGCGCGGCGGAGGCCAGGTTGTCGAGAAAACGGGTCAGGGCGGCAATCATGCCGGCATAGTAGGGGTTGAAGCTGATACGTTCCACTATGCCCTGCGCCAGATTGTCGGGCGTGTTCTCGCCGTACCACTGGCGCTCGCCGGCCTTGCAGGCGTCGTACTCCATGCTGTCGGCCGCATAGTGGGTGCAGTTGCGGTACAGGCCGTCGCGGCCGTAATAGGGATGCCCGGGGGGAATCATCAGGCCCAGGTGCGAGGTGGACAGCACGCCGTGCTCGCGGTCGGCGCCCGGTACGCTTGCCACCTTGTCGGTAACGTCCACCGGCTGCTGGGTGTAGAGCAGCGTGGTGGAAAGCGGATGCGTGTTGCGCGCGAGATAGTCGAGCGCGGCCTGCGTATCCACGGTGGTATCGGGCAGGCTGAGCACGGCGAACGTGGGCAGGTTGCGCTGCATGGCGCGTTCTTCCAGCCAGGTTTGTCCGATCAATTCCCAGGTTTCCTGCACGCCGCGAAAGGCGAAGGATTCGTAGCGGTACAGCGCGGTGTCCGGCTTCACTTCCAGCCAGCCGGCGCCGGGAAACAATGCGCCGAGCGGGGTGAGAAAACGGGCGTATTTGGCGGCGTCGGCAATGCCCAGCGCGGGAGTGAACAGCACCAGGCCGTCCACGCTCGGATTGCGCAGCGATTCGAGGATGGACAGCGTACCGCCCGCCGAATGCCCGCCAAGCAGCAGGCTTTCGACGCGCTCGCCGAGGCGCTGCGCGGCCCAGTGTTCAGCCTCCAGCCAATGTTCCCAGCGGCTGTCCAGGAGCGCCCCGGGACGCGAGCCATGTTCCGGCAGCAGCAGGCCATACACCAACATGCAATTGCTGCGCAGCGCTTCGCCCAGCGTACGCATGCTGTAGGGCGTATCGAGCAGGCCGTGGGTGAGCACGATGCCTTGCGGATGGCGGCCATCCGGCAGGCGGGGACATTCAGGACCGGGCTCGAGCAGGAAAGGACCGAGATTGGCCAGCACGGCGGTATCGCCGCCATCACTGCGCGTGGCGCTCAGGTAGGCGCGGCTGTATTGCGCGTAGTCGTCGAAGCTGCCAGTGGCGAAATCAAAAGGCGGGTAGTCCACCGGCGCATGCCGTTCGCCAAGCGTCTTGCCCAGGCCGAGCACGAGGCTCAACGCCAACCAGGCAAGCAACAGAACCAGACACAACCCCAGCAGCGCACGGCGCGCCGGGTGCCTCATCGGCGCCGCTCCAGCACCACGAAGCTGTAGGGATGGGGGTTGCCGCTGCTCGCGGGGTGGTTCTGGCGCGAGATTTCCCGCCATTCATGGCGGTCGAACTCGGGGAAACTGGCGTCGCCGTCCACCTCGGCGTGTACCTCGGTAAGGTAGAGGCGTTTGGCGTGCGGCAGGGCCTGGGTATAGATCTGGGCACCGCCCACGATCATCACTTCGGCATCCTCGGGCTGGCCTTGCGTGCGCAGCAGGTCGTCA
This sequence comes from Hyphomicrobiales bacterium, assembly GCA_035555995.1. Classification (GTDB taxonomy): domain Bacteria; phylum Pseudomonadota; class Gammaproteobacteria; order Pseudomonadales; family Pseudohongiellaceae; genus CAILUG01. The sequence continues at coordinate 8,261 of DATMFX010000158.1, forward strand.
CAGAACTCGAGCGCGGATTCGAACGAGTGGACCACGCTGGCGCCGTGCGGGCGGTAGTCGATGTTGCGGGTGATGACGATGTTGACGCGCTGGGGCAGCGGGCGGCCGATGGATTCGAAGGTGTTGCGGCCCATGACGACGGGTTTGTGGAGGGTGATGCGTTTGAAGTAGCGGAGGTCTTCAGGGAGGTGCCAGGGCATGGCGTTGTCCTTGCCGATGACCAGGTTGCGCGACATGGCGACGATGAGGGCTATTTGCATCGGAGTAGGCCTGCTGTCCGGTGAGTTGCGGGTATTCTAACCTGCCAGCCAGGTTTGAGGCAGCGGAAGGGCGGGAATTGCGCACAATTACGGCTCTGATCGCTACGTGGATTGATACACACGCGTAGCGGCGATTGCAGGCGAAGGGGGCTACCGGGCGAGACACGCCGTAAACCCATCCCTGGGGGCTCGCTTCGGCCATCCATGGCCTCAGACGGTCCCGCCCGGTAGCCCCCTTCGCCTGCAATCGCCTCATTCAGGAATAGTGGTACGTCACTTCTTTTATGCGTGATGCTGTGCTTACACGGCGACTGGCGCGGCAATGTGGGGATGGCTTTGGTAGTCGACGATTTCGATATCCTCGAAGCGGTAGTCGAACAATGAATCGGGGTGGCGTTTGAGCACCAGGCGCGGGAGCGGGTAGGGCTGGCGTTGGAGCTGTTCGCGCACCTGGTCGAGGTGGTTGAGGTACAGGTGGACGTCGCCGCCGGTCCAGACGAAATCGCCTACGTCGAGATCGCATTGCTGGGCCACCAAGTGGGTGAGCAGGGCGTAGGAGGCGATGTTGAAGGGGACGCCGAGGAAGGTGTCGGCGGAGCGTTGGTAGAGTTGGCAGGAGAGGCGGCCCTGCGCCACGTAGAACTGGAACAGCGAGTGGCAGGGGGGCAGCGCCATGTCGTCGACGAAGGTGGGGTTGTAGGCCACCACCAGGTGCCGGCGCGAGTCGGGGTTATGGCGCAGGGACTGCAGCACCTTGGCAATCTGGTCGATGGTGCCGCCGTCCTTGCCGGGCCAGGCGCGCCATTGTTGGCCGTAGACGGGGCCGAGGTCGCCGTTGGCGTCGGCCCATTCGTCCCAGATGCTGACGCCGTTTTCCTTGAGATAGCGGATGTTGGTGTCGCCGCTCAGGAACCACAGCAACTCGTGCACGATGGAGCGCAGGTGCAGTTTCTTGGTGGTGAGCAGGGGAAAGCCTTCGCGCAGGTCGAAACGCATCTGGTGGCCGAACAGCGAGAGCGTGCCGGTACCGGTGCGGTCGGCTTTTTTGACGCCTTCGTCCAGAATGCGTTGGAGCAGGTCGAGATACTGCTGCATGGTGGTTAGTGGCTCCTGGCGCCGAAGGTGTCGTGGCGGTAGGCAAGATACAGGATCGTCAGTCCCGCCACGATCATCGGCAGCGACAGCAGCTGACCCATGGTCAGCCAGCCGAAGGCGATGAAGCCGATGTCGCCGTCGGGCTCGCGGAAGAATTCAGCCACCGAGCGCGCCAGGCCATAGCCCAGGCAGAACATGCCGCCCACGGCAAAGCGCGGGCGGGGACGCGCGGAATACCACCAGAGCAGGCAGAACAGCGCCACGCCTTCGAGCGCGCATTGGTAGAGCTGGGACGGATGGCGCGCCAGGCCCAGGGGATCGGTGGGAAACACCATGGCCCAGGGCACGTCGCTCGGGCGGCCCCAGAGTTCGGCGTTGATGAAGTTGCCGAGGCGGCCGGCGCCAAGCCCGATCGGGGTGAGCGGCGCGGTGAAATCCAGCACTTCATACAACGATTTGCCGATGCTGCGCGCGTACAGCCACACCGCCGCGATCACGCCGAGCAAACCACCATGGAAAGACATGCCGCCTTCCCATAGCCGCAGGATCATCAGGGGATCTTCCAGCAAGCGACCGGGATGATTGGGCACTATGTAGAACAGCACGTAGCCGAGGCGGCCGCCGAGGATCACGCCAAGCATGGCGTTGGTGACGAGATCGCCCACCTGCTGGCGCGTCCAGCCGGAACCCGGGCGGTCGGCGCGGCGCATGCCAAGCCACCAGGCGGTGGCGAAGCCGGCCAGGTAGGTGAGGGCGTACCAGCGGATCTTGAGCGGGCCAAGCGCCAGGGCAACGGGGTCGATCGTGGGGAAATTCAGCATGGTCTCAACTGGTGCTTGCCGAACGCAGCAGGCGGCCGACGCCGGCGTCAAACAGCCGTTGTTCCATCAGGGCCTTGACCTGTTCGGTGGATTCGGCGGCAAGCGCCGCGGCGAGCATGTCCTGTGCCTGGGCCAATGTGAGATTGCGGATCACCGATTTCACCTTGAGCAGGTTGGTGGCGTTCATGGACAGCACTTCGAATCCCATGGCCAGCAGCAGCACCGCGGCCACGGGATTGCCCGCCATCTCACCGCAGATGCACAGCGGCTTGCCGGCCTTGAGCACTTGTTCGGCAATCTGCTTCAGTATGCGCAGCACGCCCGGATGCAGCGAGGAAAAGAGGTTGGACACGCGCGGATTGTTGCGGTCCACCGCCAGCATGTACTGGGTCAAATCGTTGCTGCCCACAGACATGAAATCCACCCGGCTGGCGATGGTGTCCACCTGCCACGCAAGCGAGGGCACTTCGATCATCACGCCCACGGGCGGCATACTCACCCGGTGGCCGTCCTCGCACAGTTCCTGGTAGGCGCGGCGGATCAGCTGCACCGAGGTGTCGATCTCGCGTACATTGCTGATCATGGGCAGCAGGATCTGCAGATTGTCCAGGCCTTCGCTGGCGCGCATCATCGCGCGCACCTGCACCAGGAACAGCTCGGGATGGTCCATGCTCACGCGAATGCCGCGCCAGCCGAGGAAGGGATTGTCTTCGTGGATCGGGAAATAGGGCAGGGGTTTGTCGCCGCCGATGTCCAGCGTGCGCATGGTCACTTGCTTGGGATGAAAGGCCTGCAGCTGTTCGCGGTAGATGGCGGCCTGTTCGCGCTCGGTGGGAAAACGTTCGCGCAGCAGAAAGGGCACTTCGGTGCGGAACAGGCCGATGCCTTCGGCGCCGCGTTCGAGCGAACGCAGCACGTCGGTCATCAGGCCGGTGTTCACCCATAGCTGCACGCGGTGGCCGTCGCTGGTTTCGCAGGGCAGGTCGCGAATTGCCTTGAGACCTTCGCTCAGCTGCACTTCCTCGCGCACGATGTCCTCGTAGCGTTCGCGCAGCGTCTCGGAAGGGTTGCTGTATACCTTGCCGTTGTAGCCGTCGACGACCAGCTCCTGACCATCCAGCTCGGAAAAGGGCAGGTCCGTGACGCCCATCACCGCCGGCAGGCCCATGGCGCGGGCCAGGATCGCCACGTGGGAATGCGCCGAGCCCTTGGCGGACACCACCCCCACCAGGTTTTCCCGCGGCACTTCGGCCATCATGGCGGCGGACAGCTCCTCGCTCACCAGGATGCAACGCGGTGGGTACTGGGTACTCTGGCGCTGCTTCTGCTGCAGATACAACAGCACGCGGCCGCAGATGTCCTTAACGTCGGTGGCACGCTCGCGCAGGTAGTCGTCCTGGATCTGCTCGAGATTGCTCACGTAGGACAGGCCCACCGTGGCCAGCGCGCCCTGGGCCCAGTTGCCCTCCTTGATGCGCGCCACCACTTCCTTGCCGAAAGTGGCATCGCTGAGCATGTGCAGATAGGCGTCGAATAGTTCCCGCTCTTCCGGGCGCAGCTGGCCCTTGAACTTTTGCTTCAACTCGCTGATGTCGAGGCGCACCGCTTCCAGGCAGTCCTTGAAGAAGCGTATCTCGGCCTTGATGTCGCTGCAGGCGCGCTTCGGCACGGCGCTCAGGTCGGCGCTTGGGAATACCGTTACCGCCTGGGCGATGGCCACGCCCGGTGCGCCCGGCACGCCTTCGAAACCGGTGTCGGCGGCGCGCATGCCGGCGGGGCTCAGGCCCACCACCGCGCCCCTGGCCTCGGCATTGGCGATGCCCACCGCAAGCTGGGCGGCAAGCGTGATCAGCAGCGCCTCGGTGTCCATGTCGAAGGATTGATGCCCCGGCTGCTGCACCACCAGCACGCCGAGCACGTCGCCGTAGTGGATGATGGGCACGCCCAGGAAGGAGTCGAAGCCTTCCTCGCGGGTTTCGGGAATGTAGCGGTAGCGGGGGTGGGCGCGGGCGTTGTCCAGGTTGACCGGCTCGGCGCGCTGCGCCACCAGGCCCACCAGCCCTTCCTCCGGCGCCATGCTGACGCGCCCCACGGCGACCGGGTCCAGCCCCATGGTGGCCATCAGCACGTAACGACCGAGGTTCTTGTCGAGCAGATAGACCGAACAGATGGAGGCGTCGGTGGTTTCCTGCACCCGGCGCACGATGATGCCGAGCGTGGCCGCGAGATCCCTCGCGCCATTCACCTCCTGAATGATGCTTCTTAGTATATCCAGCATATGATGTCTTACTGCGGCGGACTGGCCGCGGCGGCGGGTGGGCGCGAAGATCAGCCCATGCCGCTGCTGGCCTCGTCCGCTCTTGTTGTCGATGCCGGCGCAGCGTCGGCGTCTACACACGCCGCCGGATGTTCCAGCGCCTTGGCGAACGGTTCCTGCAGTTCCGTCAGCGCCTTGCGATACACATTGCGCTTGAAGGACACCACCTGTTCCGCCCCCTCCCAATAGTCGATCCAGCGTATTTCCTCGAACTCGGGCTTGTCGCCGCGGTCGAAACGGATGCGGTTCTGATCGCCAATCAGGCGCATGAGAAACCAGCGCTGCTTCTGCCCGATGCACACCGGATGCGAACGCTGCCGCACCAGATGCGCGGGCAGCCGATAACGCAGCCAGCGGCTGGTGTTGGCCACGATTTCCACGTCCGCGGGCTCCAGCCCCACTTCCTCGCGCAATTCCCTGAGCGCGGCCGCACGGGGACTTTCACGCCGCTGGATACCCCCCTGGGGGAATTGCCAGGCGTCCTGTCCAACCCGTTTGGCCCACAGCAACTTGCCGTCGGCGTTGAAAATAATCAGGCCCACATTGGGCCTGAAGCCATCGGTATCGATCACGATTCGTTACTCGTCGTACTACATGGGCCGGCCGGGCCGGACAGAGCAGTAAGGATGAGAGGAAGATGCGGCCGGCGCGGCGCAATGCAAGCTTCTCCCCGCAAAGACATCTCCGCATAGTAGGGAAGGCGGGTGTTTCCTGCAATCAGTCCGCGGTCTGTCCCTGGCGGCGGGCAGACTGCCGCACCAGCAGCAATACGGGGATCAAACCCACCAGGATCAGGGTAAGTGCCGGCAGCGCGGCACGTTCCCACTGGCCCTCGGAGGTCATCTGGTAGATGCGCACGGCCAGGGTGTCCCAGCCGAAGGGACGCATGATCAGCGTGGCCGGCATTTCCTTCATGACATCGACGAACACGATGATCAACGCGGTGAGAAAACCGGGCCGCAGCAGCGGCAGGTACAGACGGCGCAGCACCCTGCCCGGGCTGGCGCCAAGGCTGCGCGCGGCATCGCACAGGCTGGGCTTGATGCGCTCGAAGGCGGCGTCGAGCGGGGCAAAGGCCACTGCCATGAAACGCGTGAGGTAGG